>URJN01000258.1 GCA_900548125.1 uncultured Eubacteriales bacterium | reverse complement strand
GGCATTTATCCGGAGATCAACGTTTCCTACGAAACGACCAACGCAAACGCCTCGCCTGCCATTTACTTTGACAGCTACGGTCATGCAGTCGTTCCGCTGCTCGGCGGCATCGCCATCCGCGACCTGAACGCGGAAGAAGCCCGAACCCTCGGCTATTTCTCCCCGAAGCAGCATGACGGCGGCGGCTATGTCATTCAAAGCTCCTACACATTTATGGATTCGGAAAACCGCATCGTCTGCCCCACCAGCAACAACCACGTTCTGATTCTCCGCGCGACGGACGAAAACGGAAACGTTCTGCCGGAGTTTGAGAAACTGCTGGATATCGACATCAAGGCGGCGGCAGAGGCGGCTCTCGGCAAGACGCTTGAGCAGAACCTCCTCTCCGTGGTCTTTGACTACGAGGGAAACCTCTGGTTCGCCACCGGCGGCTTCCGCATCTATCCCCAGCGCAAACAGCAGGGCGTCATCGGTTATATCGCCCATGACGCCATCGACGCCATTTTGCGCGGCGAACAGGCGAATCTCTCCGAAGCAGTCTTTGTCCATGAGCTGACGCCCGGCGAGGGCGCGGAAAACGGCATTGCCGCCTCCAAGGATGGCGCGGTCATTCTGACCAACCTGAACTGCTACCTCCTGCGCGCGGAAGACGGTGTCCGTGTCGTGTGGTGTACGCCATACGAAAGCGCCGGCGCCAAGGTCAGCGGCGAGGGCGACAAGACGACCGGCGGCGGTCTCGCATGGGGCGGCGGCTGCTCGCCCACGCTGACGCCGAACCTCGTGATGTTCACCGACAATCAGGATACCGTCAATCTGCTTGCGCTGGATATGAAGACCGGCGAGGTCGCAGCGAGCCATCCGGTTCTTGATGACCTGCCGGAAGGCTATCAGGTCGCCGTTGAAAACTCCGCTATCGTTTACGACAACGGTGAAGGCACGGTCAGCACCATCGTGTGCAACTGGTTCGGCGCAGGCAGCGCAGGTCTTGCCGACCCGAACAGCGACTCCTCCATCCAGAGCTATGCCAATATCTACGACATAAACTGGCTCACAAAGGGCAATGTCATGATTGCTCCTGGCGTTGAGCGCGTGGACACCGTGAAAACCGCGGACGGCTATGAGATGAAGAGCATCTGGTGCAGAAACGACTTGAGCGACACCTCCATTCTCAAGCTCTCTACCGCAACCGGCTATATCTACGGCTATGTGCAGGATTTGACCACCGGCATGTGGCAGTATATCATTCTGGATTTCGAAACCGGCGAGACCGTGTTCACGATGGATGTATCCAATAAATACGGCTACAACAACATGGCAATCGGCATGTACGCCGGCAACAGCGGCAACGCGCTCTACTGCCCGACCGGCTATCTGGAGCTGCTGCGCCTGCAAGACCGCTTTGTCTACCTGCCTGAGATGCCGTATCGCGAGGTCGATTTGGATCATGCGGCTCGAAACGTTCTGGCGCAGGAGCAGTTTACCGCGGACGGCGGCGAAGGCCGCGTTGCAAGCTGGCTGAATACTGCCGCGGTTCGCAATGTGCATCCCAACACGACGGTTGCCTTCCGCATGAACAATCTCTCCGGCGCGGCTTCTGATTTGAAGCTCTATGCTTACGGCGCAGACGGCAAGCTGACAAGGGTTGCGGACGAATTGTGGAATGTGACGGATGAAGCCGGTCAGGTGATGACCGCGCTCACCGACGGCACGCTCTACGAGGTGCGCATCACCGTCGCCGACGGCGGCAATTTCGACCTGAGCGACGCGGAAAAGGACATCAAGCTCTCCATCGTGCTTGGCAAATAATCGATCAAAGGCTATACACCCTGCACGCTGACGCAGAATTGAACAAAATGGATGCTCTCCCTGTCAAGAAGGAGGCATCCATTTTTGTTTTCACTTGAATCTGCCATAGCTTGATTTCAGATATCTCTTTTAGCTTCTGCCGTTTAGTAAGCGGAATACCGCTTTCGGTAAAAACGAAAGGGTTATCTGAAGCGGCAAGCCGTCCTTGTTATTCTCTCCCCTTTACGCTTTCAACTGCTTTCTCGCTTCGTCGATAGAGGCCTGCACAGCAGCAGGCGCGGGACCGCCCGGAATCGATCGTCCTTCCACGCACGCTTTAAGGCTCATGGCGTCGTAAACATCCTGCTCAAAGGCGGGATGGAAGGCTTTAAGCTCGGAAAGGGAAAGATCCGTCAGCGCGGCGTTCGCCTTGATGCAATACGCCACAAGCTCGCCGACGACCCGATGCGCATCGCGGAAGGCAACGCCCTTTTTGACGAGATAGTCTGCGCAGTCGGTGGCGTTGGTAAAACCGCCTGCCGCGCCAGCCGCCATGATATCCTCGCGGAAGGTCATCGTGCGAAGCATCGCGGTGAAAACAGGCAGGCTCTTGAGAAGCGTATCGCGTGCATCGAAGAAAGGCTCTTTGTCCTCCTGCATATCCTTGTTATAGGCAAGCGGAATGCCCTTCATCACCGTCAACAGGGAAAGTAAATCGCCGTAGACCCGTCCGGTTTTGCCGCGCAGCAGCTCGGCGACGTCCGGATTTTTCTTCTGCGGCATGATGGATGAGCCGGTGGAAAACGCATCGTCCATCTCGACGAAATGGAACTCAGAGGAATTCCAGAGAATCAGCTCCTCGCAGAAGCGGCTCAGATGCATCATGCAAATCGAAGCGGCAGAAAGATAATCGAGGATGAAATCGCGGTCGCTCACACCGTCCAGACTGTTCTGCGTGATGGCAGGAAAATCGAGCAGTTCCGCAACACGCTGGCGGTTAAGCGGATACGTCGTCGCGGCGAGCGCGCCGGAACCGAGCGGCATGACGTTTGCGGAATCGAACGCATTCCGGAACCGTTTGCGGTCGCGCAGGAACATCTGAACGTAAGCCATCATATAATGCGCGAGCGTGACGGGCTGCGCCCGTTGCAGATGCGTATAGCCGGGCATAATCGTATTCAGGTGAGTCTGAGCGAGATCCAGCAGCGTTTCGATCAGCTCATCGAGCAGGGCACAGGTTTCTTCACATGTTTCGCGTGCATACATGCGCGTATCAAGCACGCACTGGTCGTTGCGGCTGCGTCCGGTATGCAGACGCTTGCCCGCCTCACCGATCCGTTCGGTGAGAATGGTTTCAACGTTCATATGAATGTCTTCCGCTTCGGTGGACCATTGAATCTTCCCCGCTTTCGCGTCAGCAAGAATGCCTTTGAGTCCCTCGACGATCTTCGCCGCGTCCTCCGGCGGAATGATGTTCTGCTCACCGAGCATGGTAGCGTGGGCAATCGAACCCAGAATATCCTGTTCATATAAGCGGGAACCAAACCCGATACATGCGTTGAATTCATCGACCATGACATTGGTTTCCTTAGCAAAACGTCCGTCCCATAGCTTCATGTTTTTTATTCCTCCCAATTGGTGAAATTCTGCAACAGAAAAGATACCACTTTCGCGGGAAAAATGCAAAAATTCCGACGTTCCCCGCCGCCTCGCCGCGGGT
>URJN01000257.1 GCA_900548125.1 uncultured Eubacteriales bacterium | reverse complement strand
CCTTTGCAATCAAAGGAGCCAGCCTCATCGTATTATAAAACGGTTTTTGCTGATTCACACGCAAAGAGCATAAATAAAAGCCCCTGCTTATGCCGCAGTCCCGAAGGATTGCCACATAAGCAGGGGGCTTTTTTTACAAATGGGAACTGCACATTACCGACCGCGTGCGAAAAGGGTTCATCTTTTGCTCACGCGGCGAGGTGCAGGACAGAACGAGGATTTACTGAGCCTTCTGAGCCGCTTTATGGGCAGCCTCGCGCTTGTTAATCTTGCTCTGGTTGTAGATGGAGAAGAGAATCGTCGCTACGGCGACAATCAGGAACACCATCGCAATCGGAGAAGTGAAGATTGCGAAGAAGTTGCCGCGCTGGATGTTCATGTAGCGCACGAAGTTCTTTTCGCACATCGGTCCAAGGATGAGCGCGAGCAGAATCGGGCTGAGCGGGAACTCATACTTGTTCATCAGCCAGCCGATGATGCCAAAGACCACGCACACGCCCACGTCGAACACGTTCTTGTTGATGGAGAACGCGCCGAGCAGGGAGATAACCAGAATGATCGGGTAGAGCATCTTCTTCTCGACGGAAACGATCTTCGCGAAGAAGCGGACGCCCAGGCAGCCGACAACCAGCATCGCCAGGTTCGCCAGCATCAGAGCGGCGAAAACCTTGTAGACGGTCGGCAGCTCGCTGATGTACATCATCGGGCCCGGCTGAATACCCTTCATGATGAAGGCACCCAGCAGGATGGCGGTGACGGAGTCACCCGGAACACCGAGGGACAGCAGCGGAATCATAGCGCCGCCGGAGCAGCCGTTGTTCGCGGACTCGGTGGAGGCAACGCCGTTCGGGATGCCCGTGCCCCAAAGCTCCGGGTGCTTGCTCAGGCTCTTGTTGAAGCCGTAGGAAACGAACACCGCGATGTCGCCGCCGGCGCCCGGAATCGCACCGATGAAGGTGCCGATGATGCCGCCGGAGAGGATGTTCGGCCAAATCTGCTTGATGGTCTGCCAATCCGGCAGAACGTTGGTGATCTTTTCGTGAGAGCTTTCCTGCTTCTCTTCACCACGGATGATGCGCTCAACGCCCGCGATGACCTCAGCAACCGCGAACAGACCGATCAGCGTCGGGATGAACTGGAAGCCTTCCAGCAGACCCGTCTGCTTATAGGTGATGAAGCGCGGGATACCGTTGGTCGGGTCAAGACCGACCGTGCAGAGCAGCATGCCGAAGAACGCACTCACAAGACCCTTGGCGATGGACTTGCCGGAGATGGCGACGATAACGGACAGACCGAAGACCGCCAGCATGAACATTTCGCCCGGGCCAAAGTTCATTGCCATATCCGCAATGATCGGGGAGAGGAAGGTCATAATCAGCGCGCCGATGACGCCGCCGCAGAAGGAAGCGAACATGGCGACGGAAAGCGCCTTGCCTGCCTGACCCTTCTGGCACATCGGGTAGCCGTCCAGCAGCGTAGCCGCCGCGGCGGGGGTGCCCGGTGCGTGAATCAGGATGGCGGAAATCGAGCCGCCGTACATGCCGCCGCAGTAGATGCCCAGCAGCAGACCGATGGAGGGAATCAAATCCATACCGAAGGAGAAGGGAATCAGCAGAGCCACGCCCATCGTCGCGGTCATGCCCGGGATGGCACCGAGAAGAACGCCGCCCAGCGCGCCGAGGAAGGTCATCAGGAGAACCTGGACATTGCCAAAGACGGCGCCGTAGCTGCTAGCAAGTAAACTCCAATTCATACGCGCGCCTCCTTAAATCATATCTACCAAATCGCGCAGGAACTGCAGCGGTCCCATCGGGATGTTGACCGTCAGCACCTTGTAGAAAACCAGCCACATGCCCAGCGGCACGAGGATGGAAACCAGAGCCATCTGCAGCCAGTTGCGCTTGCCGATCAGCACCATGATGACAAAGCAGAGCACCGCGCCGCAAATGACGTAGCCCAGCGACTTAAAGAACGCAACGAACAGCACGCACAGCAGCATTACAAACAGTGCTGCCAGAACGCCCTTATCTTTGATGAAATTGATGCTGGCAGCCGGTTCGGCGAGCGGATCGTTTTCATCCATGGTCATCAGCTTGATGATCGACTGGATCAGCAGGATGATGGCAAAAATCAGCATACCGACGCACATAATCTGCGGGAAGACCGCAGCCTGCACGTAGGTGTTCTTCACCTCTTGGAAGGAGTAGGTCTGAGTCAGAGCCCACGCGCCCAACGCGATGAAGATCAGGGAGCCAATCAGATTGGCAAACGCCTGCGTTTTGGTTTTCTTCATGTCGGTTCCATCCTTTTTACATTAAGATGTCTTTATCTTCTGCGATTCACCGAAAAGTGGGCAGGCACGTCGCCTGCCCACTTCAGGGAAATCTTTCAGATCAGATTACAGACCCAAGGACTCCATCGCCTCGCCGACGTCGGTCAGACTCTGAGCCAGGAACGCGGTGTACTCTTCAGCGTTCTGGTAAGCGATGGTGTAGCCGCCGTTGTTCATGAAGGTCACGAAATCCGGATCTTCAATCGCAGCCGCGCAGGCAGCCTGCAGGCGCTCCTTGATGGCAGGATCGACGCCCTTCGGCACCGCCAGACCACGCTGGGTCGCATAGGTGATGTCATAGCCCTGCTCCTTGCAGGTCGGGACATCCGGGAACAGGGTGTTGCGCTGATCGTCCATGACGCCCAGGCAGATGAGGTGGCCGGACTCGATGAAGTTGCGAGCCTCGCCCAGAGAAACGGTCACGCCCTGAATGAAGCCGGAAGCAGCATTCTGAACGGCGGTCGCAGCACCTTCCTGATAGGTAACCATCTGCAGCTCGATGCCCGCAGCGTTCATCAGGTAGCCGCCGGCGATGTGCCAAACGGAAGCGTTGGAAGAGCCGCCCATCTGGACCTCGCCCGGATGCGCCTTGCAGTAGTCGATGAAGCTCGCCAGATCGGTGATGTTGTTGGACTTCGCCCAATCAGCATTCACGGTGATCGCAGCAGCGTCGGTGTTGACGCGGCAGAGCGGCTCATAGTCTTCGTAGGTCAGGGTAGAGGTGCCCAGATGCGTATAAGTGGAAAGCTCGAAGGTGATCATGCCGATGGTGTAGCCATCCGGATCGGCATCCGCAATCGCCTGATGACCGATGATTCCGCCGCCGCCGGTGCGGTTGTCAACCGTCAGGGTGACGCCCAGATCCTTGCCCATCGCTTCGCAGAAAGCGCGGAGAACAGCGTCGGTTCCGCCGCCGGCACCCCACGGGCAAATGACGGAGATACCCTTGGTCGGGTAATCCGCAGCGGACGCGACAGCAGCCAGACCAAAGACCATGGTCAGAGCAACCATCAGAGCGAGAAGCTTCTTCATAACAGAAATCCTCCTTCAATATGTGACCGGTATCAAAAAAACATGTCAACCGGCGTTTATTGCAAGTATAACATTTTCGTCAAATATTGTCAAGAATGTTTAATTGGTCTGATGATTTGAGAAGCATAATTAAAATGCTTTTGA
>URJN01000256.1 GCA_900548125.1 uncultured Eubacteriales bacterium | reverse complement strand
TTCGGGAGCGCGATCCGGAGGCAAAAGCGGAAAAGCTCGCGGAGAATATGCTCAAGACGGCGGGGCTTTCGCTCAAAAACAAGAACGATAAGAATGAAACCGGCGCCTTGTTCTTCATCAGCCACGGACAGCTTGAAGCGCTGGCGGAGCTGGCGGTAACCGAGGAAAAGCCGGAGAAGAAGCAGTGTCAGGCAGCGCTCAAGGTGAATCCTGCTGTCGATGTGGCGCTTTTTGGACGCATGGTTGCGGATGATCCGTCCCTTAATTTTGACGCGGCGGCGCAGGTTGCGCATGCCATTTCGACGCACGCGGTTCAGAACGAATATGACTACTTTACGGCAGTGGATGACTGCTCTCCGGCAGACAATGCGGGCGCAGGACATCTGGGCACGGTGGAATATAACTCCGCGACGCTTTACCGCTATGCGACCGTCAACGTGACGGAGCTGGAAAAGAATCTCGGCGAACGCACGCCGGAAGCCGTCCGTGCGTTTGCGGAAGCGTTTATTCGCAGCATGCCCAAAGGCAAAATCAACACGTTTGCCAACGATGTGCTGCCCGATGCGGTCTATGTGACGGTTCGCCATGACCAGCCGATCAATCTCGTCGGCGCGTTTGAAACGCCTGTGCGAGCCGGACAGGGCGGCTATGTGAAGCCTTCCGTCAAGGCGTTGACGCGCCATGCGCAGGCGGTGTACCATGCTTATCTCGGCGAGCCGGATCAGGCGTTCGCCATCGGCGAAGGCATGGATGAATTGGTGAAGGAAACGACGACGCTGCCGCTGCTGCTCGACGCAGTGGAAAACAGCGTGAAGGAAATCGGAGGTCAGGCATGAGTACGCTGCTTCTGCGCTTTGCAGCACCGATGCAGGCGTGGGGCGCGGATTCGCGGTTCGACATCCGAAAGACGAATCGCGAACCGACCAAGAGCGGCGTGGTCGGCTTGCTTGCTGCGGCTCTGGGGCTGCAACGGGACGCGCCTTTGAATGAACTAAATGCGCTTCGCATGGGCGTGCGCGTGGATCGGGAAGGCGTGCTGCTTCGTGATTTCCATATGGTGCATGGCGAAAAATCTTCGTATGTGACGACGCGCTATTATCTTTGCGACGCGGTGTTTCTCGTCGGCGTTTTCAGCGAGGATGAGGTGCTGATGCGGCGGCTGGAGGAAGCTGTTCGCAACCCGGCTTTCCCGCTGTTTCTGGGGCGGAGATCCTGCCCGCCGGAGGGGCGCGTCTGTCTCGGTCTGAGGGCTATGACACTGGAGGACGCGCTGACGAGTGAGCCGAGCTTGGCTGCACACGGTGCGTTTCAACAAAACGAACGGCTGCGCATGGTGCTGGAGGATCCGAGGGGAACGGCACGACTGCGCGATATGCCAATCTCGTTCAGTCCGTTTGACCGGCAATACGGCTATCGGGCGGCGAGGGAAACCTGGCTGGATCAGCCGACAAACGAGCATGACCCTATGCGGGAATTGAGGTGAGCGAATGGTTCTGTCGAGAGTTGCGCTGGATTTGACCAAGCGCTCGACGATGATAGCCCTGCAAAATCCATCCGCATTCCACGGCGCAGTCGAACGGGCTTTTGAACCCCGAACAAGCCGTGCGCTTTGGCGGGTGGATACGCTGGGCGGTCGCCGCTACTTGCTGCTGCTCAGCGAGGAAAAGCCGGATTTGACGGGGATTGCTGAGCAGTTCGGAACGGAAGAAGCACCGGAAATGCGGGATTATGCGCCGCTGCTGGAACGCATCGTGCCGGGCAGCCGCTGGCAGTTTCGGCTGCATGCCAACCCGACGTACAGCAAGGGCGGAAACGGCAATCGGGGCAAGGTACATGCCTGCACGGTGATCCACAAGCCGGATCAGCCGGAAGTCAAAACGCAGTACGGCTGGCTGCTGCATCAAGCGGAATGCCATGGCTTTGCCGTGGAGGAAAACGCATTCGGCGTAACGCGCAATCAGTGGTATGCTTTTAAAAAGAGAACGGGAGAGCAGGTTAAGCTGCTCGGCGTGACCTATGAGGGAATACTGACCGTCACGGACGCGGAAGAATTCCGTGAAGCGCTGACCGGCGGCGTGGGTCGGGGAAAGGCTTACGGCATGGGCATGATGACCGTCATGCGGGCGTAAAGGAGAGGGGAATATGGCGGAAATTCCCGGAATGATGCGGCCGGATTTACAGGCGTTGCCTCAGATTCGGGATCGAATGACCTTCTTGTATCTGGAAAGATGCACCATCGGCAGACAGGATGGCGCAATTACCGTCACGGAGGAGAGCGGCTGCGTTCATGTGCCCGCGGCATCCATCAGCGTTCTGCTGCTGGGACCCGGAACACGGATCACCCATCGCGGCATGGAGCTGATCGGCGACAGCGGCGTGAGTGTCGTCTGGGTCGGAGAAAAGGGCGTTCGTTATTATGCCAGCGGGAGGCCGCTTACCCATCGGGCAGGGCTTCTGATTCGGCAGGCAGCATTGGTCAGCAATATGCGAAGCCATTTGAATGTGGCGAAAAAGATGTACCAAATGCGCTTTCCGGATGAAGATGTTTCAGGACTGACCATGCAGCAGCTGCGCGGCCGTGAAGGCGCGCGTGTGCGAGGAATCTATCGCCAGCAGTCAGCGAAATGGAATGTGCCATGGAACGGTCGTCAGTATGACCCGGAGGACTACGCATCCGGTGATGCGGTCAATCAGGCACTTTCGGCAGGACATGCCTGCCTGTACGGACTGGCACACGCCGTCATTGCGGCACTTGGGTGTTCGCCGGGGCTTGGCTTTGTGCATGTTGGGCATGAAAGCTCGTTTGTGTACGATGTTGCAGACCTTTACAAAGCGGAAACGACGATTCCCATTGCGTTTGAAATCGCGGCGCAGGAGGTTGACGATGTGGGTGCGGCAGTACGCCGACGGATGCGCGACGAAATGACGAAGCAGCATATTTTGGAGCGGATGACAAAGGACATTCAAAGCCTGCTCAATGCAGAGGAAGAACCGCTCGAAGCGGATGTCGTCCGCCTTTGGGATGAAAACGGAACGGTAAAAAACGCGACATCCTACGGAAAGGAGGACATGACGTGATCGTTGTGTCGCTGACGAATTGTCCTCCCCGACTGCGCGGCGACCTGACCAAATGGCTGATTGAACTCAATGCGGGCGTTTATGTCGGAAACGTCAGCGCACGGGTGCGGGATGAGCTGTGGCAGAGAATCTGCGAACATGTGAAGGACGGGCGTGCGACGATGATTTTCAGCACCAATAACGAGCAGGGAATGGATTTTCGCGTACACAACACGACATGGATTCCGAAGGATTTCGATGGAATCAAGCTGATGCTTCGCCCAACGGATAGAGAGCAAACGCAGGATGACACAGACATTCCGTTGAGCCGTGCGGCGCAGGCGCAGAAAACGCAGAGAATTCGAGCGGCACAGCAGAAAAAGGCACGCGAGGAAGGCTATATAGTCATGGACGTGGAAACGACGGGACTGCGTGCCGATCAGCATGAGATTATCGAAATTGCCGCGCTCCATATCG
>URJN01000255.1 GCA_900548125.1 uncultured Eubacteriales bacterium | reverse complement strand
GACTGCCTTTGCGGAAACAAAAGAAGGAAAATGGGTTGCGGAAAACTGCTGGAATTACGGATTTGTGATTCGTTATCAGAAGAATAAAGAAGATATCACGCAAATCATGTTTGAACCCTGGCACCTGCGCTATGTGGGCGTACAGGTGGCTCAATATATGCACGAAAACGACCTCAGCCTTGAAGAATTTACAGCAGAGTGGAAGGAGGCCGCAGCCGAGTATCAGGCTGCGGGAAATTGACATGAAGATTATTGACATCTCGCAGGAAATTTACTCCGGTATGCCCGTTTATCCGGGAGATCCCAGCTTTCAGGCGCGCAGGGTCAACAGCTTTAAGCAGGGCGACATGTGTGAAGTCAGCGAAATTACGATGGGTACGCATTGCGGAACGCATGTAGACGCACCGCTGCATATGCTTCCGGACGGCGCGCCGCTTGAGAGCATTCCGCTGGATTGCTTTGTTGGCAAGTGCCGTGTGCTGACGGTTCCATATCCGATTATCAGCGAAAAGACGCTGGAGGAGCTTCAGGTCAAGCCCGGCGAGCGTATTCTGCTTCGGACGGATCCAAACGGCAAATACAATCGCCACGGCAAATTCAATCCTGCTGTGTTGAGCATGCGTGCAGCGCAGTATCTGGCGCAGCTGCCCGTCAAGCTGGTCGGCATTGATGCGCCGACGGTTGAAAACATGGAGCTTTGCGATGGCGAGGTACACAGAACGCTGCTGAAAGCAGGCATTCCGCTCCTTGAAGGATTGCGTCTGGAAGAAGTCGAAGGAGAAAACTATACGCTCAGTGCGCTTCCGATTCGTCTGAACGGCGAAAACGGTGCTCCGTGCCGCGCGGTTTTGATTGAAGAGGATTAAACGATTGGCAGAGCAGACAGACAGTGGTATAATAGGTTTCAGGATACCCGAGAGCTAATGAAGAGGGAGGATTTTTGTTCCATGAATATTCTTTTAACTGGCGGCGCGGGGTTTATCGGTTCGCATACTGCGGTTGAGCTGCTGAATGCAGGACACCATGTCATTGTTGTGGATAATCTTTACAACAGCAGTGAAAAGGTCATCGAGCGCGTAGAAGAATTGACCGGCAAGAAGGTCAGGTTCTACAACGCGAATGCGTGCGATTTTGACGCGATGGACAAGATTTTTGCGGAAAACGAAGTGGATGCTGTTATTCATTTTGCCGCTTACAAGGCGGTCGGCGAGTCAGTCTCCAAGCCGCTGGAATACTATCGCAATAATCTGGACTGCACGCTTACCGTTTGCGAAGCGATGAAGAAGCACGGCGTGACGCGGTTTATCTTCAGCTCGTCTGCGACGGTGTACGGAATTCCGGATCACATGCCGCTGGATGAAACCATGCCGACCAGCTGCACCAACCCGTATGGCTGGACGAAGTACATGAATGAACAGATCCTCAAGGACATCGCGCATGCTTATCCGGATTGGTCGGTCGTGTTGCTGCGTTATTTCAATCCGATTGGTGCGCACGAGAGCGGACGTATTGGCGAAATGCCCAACGGTATCCCGAACAACCTGCTGCCGTATGTTTCTCAGGTTGCGGCGGGCAAGCTGGCATATCTGCATGTGTTTGGCGATGATTATCCGACGCCGGACGGAACCGGTGTTCGTGACTACATTCATGTAGTCGATTTGGCGCGTGGTCACGTTGCTGCTGCTGATTTTGCCATGAAGCACACCGGCACCGAGATTATCAATCTGGGTACCGGCCATGGATACAGCGTTCTGGATATTGTCAAGGCGTTTGAAAAGGTCAACGGTGTCAAGGTGCCGTATAAGATCGAAGCACGCCGCCCGGGCGATATCGCTGAATGCTGGGCTGACCCGACGAAGGCGAAAGAGCTGCTGGGTTGGTCTGCGACGAAGAACCTGGAAGATATGTGCCGCGATGCGTGGCGCTGGCAGACGCAGAACCCCAATGGCTATGACGACTAAGTTCATTTAAGCGAATATAAAGAAAAGCTCCCGATCTCCTGTAAAAAGGAAGTCGGGAGTTTTTACATATGGAGAATTGCGCGAAATCGACCGCTTGTGCAAAGCTTCTATGGCTTGCAAAAACTGCGGCAGAGGTGAAGGAGAATCAGCCTGCTTTAGCCCTGCTTTTTGCGATTCAGCCCGCGATACAGGTGGAGGTCGTTGTTGATATATCCGGCGAGGATTTCGGTGATTTTCGCATCTTTTCCGCCGCCTGCAACAATCACGTCAGCATACTGCTCGTAGTTGCGGATGTATTGGTCAAACATGGGCTTGACGGTCGTCATGTACTGAGAGGAGATGTTGTCGATCTGGCGACCACGCTCATTGATGTCTCGCTGAATGCGTCTGAGCAGGCAGATATCCGCTTCAACGTGCATATAGAGCTTGAGATCCATCATGGCACGAAGGCGGGAATCATAGAAAGCGTGAATACCTTCCACGATAATGACATCATGCGGTTCAAGATATTCGCCGGGCAGATCGGCGCGGCAGTGATGCGAATAATCATAACGCTTCTTAGAAACACGCTGACCTTCCAGCAGGCTGTTCACATCAGAAAGCAGCAGGTCATGGTCGAAAATGGAAGGCTCATCGTAGTTCAGCAGGCAGCGTTCTTCAAAGCTCAAGTCCGGATGGTCTTTATAGTAGGCATCCTGATTGATGATGAGGATGCTTTTGTTGACCATGGTTGCAAGTTCTTTTGCCAAGGTGGATTTTCCGCTGCCGCTTGCGCCGCAAATGCCAATAAACAACATAGGCTTGTCGTACTCCTTTGCTATATGCAAATCTGTTTGTATGGTTTCGTGCGTGATTAAAAGTTCGCGTCATTTTGTCAGCGATGCATTCGACCCAATGACGTGATGTAACTCGTGGAAATCTGCCGCATAAGGGGCGAACATGCCCGCTATGATGTCAGTTAGGTTTCTTCCTGAAGGGCTGCTTCAGCTGCTTCCCATTCTTCGTACAGCGCCTGCAAGGTCTGCTGTGCGGTTTGGTAGGCACGCTGTACGTCTGCGGCACGCTGCGGATCGCTGTAAAGCGCCGGATCAGCCATCTGTGCTTCCAGCTCGGCAATCTCCGCTTCTTTTGCGCCGACAGCTTTTTCGGCTTCCTGCGCACGGGTTTTGAGTTGACGCAGGGCTTGACGATTCATTTTATCGCGCCGTTTTTCCTTTTCAAGCTCTGTTTTTGTTTTGCCGCCTTCTGCTTCAACAGGAATGGGGCGATTTTTGCGCTCGATATAATCATCATAATTGCCGATGTATTCCGTTACGCCATCCGGACGCATTTCAATAATCCGGTTGGCAACCCGATTGATAAAGTATCGGTCATGGGAAACCGTTATGATGGTTCCGCCGAAATCGGACAGGGCGTCCTCCAGCACTTCGCGGGAATCCATGTCCAGATGGTTCGTCGGTTCGTCCAGAAGCAGGAGATTATCCTTGCGAAGCATGAGCGCAGTCAGCGCAACACGGCCTTTTTCACCGCCGGAAAGTGTTTTAATGGGCTTGAAGACCTCATCGCCCGTAAAC
>URJN01000254.1 GCA_900548125.1 uncultured Eubacteriales bacterium | reverse complement strand
CTGTCGTTTCTTTTCCCGCCGGCAGTCGTATACATACTTATGCCTGCAAATCTGAAATCGGGTCAAAAAACCGCGCAGCAACCAGCATGTTTCCATCATCCGATGCGTAAACCACGCGCATCGTCCCGCCCTCCGTCTGCTTCCGGCGGGGCGCATCGGTCACCGTCACCTGCGGATGTATGCCCTGCGCGTCAAGAATGGACTCTGCCTGCCTTAATTCAAGCCCAAGCAGCTGCATTCTCATTTGACTTCCATGATCTCCTTTTCCTTATCGGCGTTAATCTTGTCAATATCCTTAATCGCCGCATCGGTGAGCTTCTGAATGTCCTCTTCCGCCTTCTTCTGGTCGTCCTCGGTGATTTCGTTGTTCTTCTTGAGCTTCTTCACCTGATCGACGGCATCGCGGCGAATCGAACGGATGGCAACCTTGCTCTCCTCAGAGGTCTTGCGGACGAGCTTGGTCAGTTCCTTACGGCGCTCTTCGGTAAGTTCCGGCAGCATCAGACGGATGACCTTACCGTCGTTGGACGGAGTCAGACCCAGATCGCTCGCCTGAATCGCCTTAGAGATATCCTTCACCATCTTCGAATCCCACGGATTGATTTGCAGGATGCGCGGTTCCGGCGCGGAGATGTTGGCGACGTTCTTGAGCGGGGTCGGCGTGCCGTAGTAATCGACCGTAATACGGTCAAGCAGCTGCGGATTCGCACGGCCGGCGCGAATCGCTATCAGATCAGAACGAAGCACGTCTTTGGTCTTTTCCATCTTGGTTTTGGCGTTATTCTGAATTTCGGCAATCGTCATAGGGGACAGCCTCCTCGAATTTCTTTTTCTATATTTTAACCCACAACCCCACCATTTGGCAAGCCCTTTTGCGTAAACATATCAAAACAGCCGAAGCAAATGCCTCGGCTGTTGGATGAAAGCGGTTTTGTGTGTTTACGGATGAACAACCGTGCCCATCATATCGCCCTCAATGACGCGCAGAATGTTCTGCGGATCATCCAGACCGAATACACGGATGCACGGAACCTTGTTCTCGCGGCAGATGGTGATAGCGGAAGCGTCCATGACCTTGAGGTCGCGCTCCTGAACCTGCTGATAGGTCACATCCGGCAGCAGCTTTGCCTCCGGATTGACACGCGGGTCGCTGTCATACACGCCATCCACGTTCTTCGCCAGCAGAATGGCGTCCGCGCCGATTTCAACCGCGCGCAGAGCAGCCGCCGTATCGGTCGAGAAGAATGGGTTGCCCGTGCCGCAGGCAAAGATGACGACGCGCCCCTTTTCCAGATGGCGAACAGCGCGGCGATAGGTATACGGCTCGCAGAAACGGTTCATTTCGACAGCGCTCATCACGCGGGTCGGGATTCCCTGACGCTCAACGGCGTCCTGCATGGCAATAGAGTTGATTGCCGTGCCGAGCATGCCCATGTGATCGGCATTGATGGCGGTCATCTTCGCCGCAGGGCCCTGACGTCCGCGCCAGATGTTGCCCGCGCCGATAACGATTGCAATCTCCGTGCCGGTCTCGTGCAGCTGACGGATGACGTCCGCCACGCGGTCAATCTGATCGAAATCAAACAGTCTGCCGTGGTCGCCCAACGCTTCGCCGCTGAGCTTAATCAGTACGCGCTTATACTTTGCCATGTTATTTCTCCTCTCCGTGTCCTAAAAAAGGGGCGATGCTTGCGCACGCCCCCATGTGGGAAGAAATTACTTCTTCATCTTGGCCTGCTCAGCCGCAATGTCAGCCGCGAGATTGTCCTGACGCTTCTCAAGACCCTCGCCGCGCTCAAAACGCACAAAGCGAACCACATCCGCCTTGCCGCCGAGCATCTTGGTCACGTTGATATCCGGATCCTTGACGAACGGCTGCTCCAGCAGGCAGACTTCCTTGTAGTACTTCTCGATACGGCCTTCGACCATACGCTCGACGATCTTCGCCGGCTTGCCCTCGTTGAGAGCCTGCTGGGTCAGAACCTCGCGCTCCTTCTCCAGGTTGTCGGTCGGCACTTCGTCACGGCGCACGAACTGCGGGTTCGCGGCGGCGATGTGCATAACCAGATCATGGCTCAGTGCCTTGATCTCGTCGGTAACCTCCGGGCAGGACAGCTCGACCATAACGCCGATGCGGCCGCCCATGTGGTTATAGGTATCCACCATGCCATGCTCCGGAACGAAGCGGGCAAAGCGGCGGACGGAGATCTTCTCGCCGATGGAAGCGGTCGCTTCACCGATGAGATCGTTGACGGTCTTGCTGGCGTCCTTATAGAACGGCTGAGCGAGCATTTCCTCAACGGTCGCCGGAGCAGCGGCAGCGATGTGCTTGGCGAAATCGCGGCACAGATCCTTGAAGCGATCGGTATTGGCAACGAAGTCGGTCTCGCAGTTGACCTCAACGGTCACGCCCACGCCGTTCTCATCCACGAAGGTGTCAACCATGCCCTCAGCGGCAATACGGCCGGCCTTCTTCGCAGCAGCAGCCAGACCCTTCTCACGCAGGAAGTCGATGGCCTTGTCCATGTCGCCGTCGCACTCGACGAGCGCCTTCTTGCAGTCCATCATGCCGGCGCCGGTGCGCTCGCGCAGTTCCTTAACCAGGGCAGCAGTAATATTAGCCATAATATCTTCCTCCAGCTTTGGTCGAATTACTTCGCTTCGGCGGCCGGCTCAGCCTGCTCGCCCTGCTTGCCTTCCAGAACGGCGTCCGCCATCTTGCCCGCGATGAGCTTCACAGCGCGGATAGCGTCGTCGTTGCCCGGAATGACGTAATCGATCTCGTCCGGATCGCAGTTGGTATCGACAATCGCGACAACCGGAATGCCCAGCGCACGAGCCTCGGAAACCGCGATGTGCTCCTTGCGCGGATCAACCACGAACAGGCAGCCCGGCAGGTTCTTCATCTCGCGGATGCCGCCCAGGTTCTCCAGGAGCTTCTCGCGCTCGTTCATCAGCTTGATGACTTCCTTCTTCGGCAGCACTTCGAACTCGCCGCGCTCTTCCATCGCGTCGATGGCGTTCAGGCGGGCGATACGGGTCTTGATGGTGCGGAAGTTGGTCATCATGCCGCCGAGCCAGCGGTTATTGACATAATACATGTTGCAGCGCTTCGCCTCGGACTCGATGGACTCCTGCGCCTGCTTCTTGGTGCCGACGAACAGCACACTCTTGCCTTCCATCGCCACAGAGCGGACGAACGCATACGCTTCGTCGATCTTGCGGACGGTCTTCTGAAGGTCAATGATGTAGATGCCGTTGCGCTCGGTGAAGATGTACGGCGCCATTTTGGGGTTCCAGCGGCGGGTCTGATGACCGAAATGTACGCCGGCCTCCAGCAGCTGCTTCATAGAGATAACTGCCATGTGTGTTTTCCTCCTTTTATTAAACCCTCCCTGCGCCCTCTTGCTTGTGCAGACCGCGTTTTGCGGCAGGGCGCACAAAAACAGGCGCAGGTGCGTTTTCCGGTCAATTATACCATGTCTTTTCCCGCGAATCAAGTCTTTTTTCAGTAAAAACAGCGCAGAACCGAAGTTTTGCGCTGTCATGG
>URJN01000253.1 GCA_900548125.1 uncultured Eubacteriales bacterium | reverse complement strand
GCTCTAAAAAACGTGGGAAGGCTTTTGCCTTCCCACGTTTTTTAGATCCAGCCTTCCCCACATATTGAGAACCCGTGAGCATCTCTGTGGAGAGCCTGTTGGAAAGTGGGATGAAATCCCTCAGACAGGTTTGGGCGGCAGCCCAAGGGTTCCCTTACATTGAACTCACCATGACCTGCTCATCGCAGCATCGAACGATCTCCTCTTCATGGCTGATAAGCAGGATCGTCTTTTCGGGGTACGCCCGACGGATGTTCTCGATGATCCGCACGGAACGCTTCTTGTCGATAGCGGAGAACGTCTCGTCCATGAGGAGAATAGGCTTCTTCTGGAGCAGCGCACGGGCGATGATGAGCATCTGCCGCTGTCCGCCGGAGAGCCGCAGACCGCCCTCATCCAGCATCGTATCCAGCCCATCCGGCATGTCGCCCAGCCATTCGTCGCAGGTGCAGATGCGAAGAGCTTCTTTTATCTCTTCTTCCGTCACGGCGGTATGACCGCCAATAAGCAGATTCTCCTTTATCGAACCCGCGATCAGGATGTTCTGCTGGGACAGATAGGCGATCTGTTCCCGAAGGTACTTTTTGGAATAAGCATTCAGCGGCATGCCTGCAATGGAGATATCGCCCTCGTAAGGATAAAAGCCTATCAGCGTTTTGATGAACGACGTTTTGCCGCATCCGGATGCGCCGCACAGCGCGGATATCCTGCCCGCGGGGATATCCAGCGGGTCTTTAAGAGCCAACTTCTTTTCCGGCGAGAAGCACAGCACGGCGTCCGATGCGCGGATGCCCTCTTTCTCCAGATCCTTCCATGCGCTCGCGCCGGTCTCAAGGTCTTCCTCATCCAGCGTCAGAATCTCCTCGACGCGGTCGAGCGCGGGCAGATAGCCGCGCAGGGCAATCAGCGCGTTGCCGGCCAGCGTAAAGCCCGAAACAACCAACCCGGAGAGCTGCAGCACGACCATGATCTGCGCCGCTTCCATCTGCCCTTTGGACAGACAGAAGATGGAGATCAGCATCACGCCCACATACTGGAGCAAGGACGCGCCGCCGACCACCATATCCGCGCCGCTCTGGATGGCGGCATCCTCGCGTCCCGCGGCGAGATAGGTCTTGCGCAGGCGTTCGGTATGCCCTAAAACACCACGATATGCGTTCATCAGCCGGATGACCGGGCGGTCCGTCAGACATTCGCTCGCCGCCGTCAGCAGCGACGCCATCAGCGCCTGTATCCGAGTTGAGACGCGCTTTTTCCGCCGGCTCATGGCATATTGCAGCGCGAAAGAGGACGCGCCCAGTGCGAACAGATACACCGCGATGCTCGGACGTACCCACCAGATGCTCACGAAAGCACCGACGCCCGCGATACCGAAGATCAGCGGCGCGAGCAGCGAAGAACGATACAGGCTCTCGACGACGTTCATATCGTTATTCAGCCGGGACAGCATCTGACTGCGGCTTGCGCCCAGTGTTTCCGCCTGCCAGAGCGGGGCGCGCAGGATGCGCGAATAGGCACTTTGGCGCAGGGCGTTGCCAATCTTCTGTGTACTCATATCGTGGGCGTACTTGCCGACGGCATCCACGAAAAGGAACGGAATCAGGCAGGCGATGAACCACGCCACATCCCGCAGAAGCCCGGCGACGTCCATGTGCTGCGCCGCTTCCGTGATCTTGCCCGTCAGATACGCAGTCAGGTAGTTGATGACGAAATAGCGCAGAGACATGATGAGCGAGCTGACGATGAACGCCGCTCGGGCGGGCTTGGCATACCGCCAGAGTTTTTGTATCGACTGTTTCATTCCGCTCACCTCCCCAGTTCCAGCACGTCGTCGGTCTCGCGGAGCATGCGCGCGTCATGCGTGATAAGCAGCACGATCTTTTCGTGGCTCAGTTCCTCCAGTATGGCGTGCATCTGCGCGCACCGGGCGTCGTCCAGTGCCGCGGACGGCTCGTCGAAGATCATGATCGGCGCATCGCGCAGGAGCGTTCGGGCGAAGGAGATGCGCTGCTTCTGCCCGCCGGAGAGCACGCCGCCGTTCTCCGTCAGATACGTATCGTATCCATCCGGAAGGGACAGGATGGTCTCGTGGATATCCGCCTTTTGGCAGGCGACTGTCGCCTGTTCGCGTGTGGCGGTCGGCTGGCAGAGGAGCAGATTCTCCATGACCGTCCCCGCCAGAAGGATATTCTCCTGCGGCATGACGGCGATGAGCGATTCATAGTCCTGCGGCTGGAGCGTTTTTGCGTCGATGCCCATGAGGACGATATCGCCCTTCTGCGGATGCAGCGTGCCGCAGAGCAGGCGCACGAGCGTGCTCTTGCCCGAACCGTTCGCGCCGCGGAGCAGATGGATCTTCCCGGGGCGCAGGCAGAAAGTCATCCCGTGCAGGATATCCTTTCCGCCCGGATAGGCAAAGGAAACATTTTTGAACGAGACGCAGGCATCCCCGGTCAGGCGTTTGGCTTCCGACGGCGGCGGAGCCGTTTCATCCAGATAGCTTTCCAGCGCGTCGAGTGACACCCGATAGGCATGGAGCGCGACCACCGTGTTTTCCAGACACATCACAGGATCGACAATAAAGGACATCAGCGAAATCATCGTCACCAGCTCGCCGGCGGTGATGCGCCCCGTCGCCGTCAGGAAGCCGCCGACGATCAGGATGGTGATTTGCATGCCGAACGCGCAGAGCACGGACGGCAGGGTCAGCAGCGTCGTAGTCTTCGTCAGCTTCTTTTTCTTTTGATACAGCTCCTCCAGCGACGCGCCGTAAGCCGCGCAGAACTCGTCCTCCATCGCGTTCGCCTTGACGGATTCCATGCTGTACAATCCCTCGGACGCCGACTGATTGACCCGCCCCATCTCCTTCATGTACTGCCTGCGCTCGTCCTGTTCGCGGCGGCTCAACACGCGGATGAAGAACGTCGGCAGGATGGACACGCCGACGATGACGGCGGCGCCGCCGGGATGGATCATCGCCAGAACGAGCGACGCAAAGACATAGCAGCAGAAATCGCCGGATGCCTTGGACACGAAACGATTGACAGCTTGAACCAGCTCCGTCACATGACCGGAGAGCCGATTGGTCAGCTCGCCCAGAGAAGGCATATCTCCCTCGCCGTAGGTAAGCTGCCGATAGGCGTTGTGATAGATGCGGCTTCGGATGCTGTGCTGAAGCAGCTGTGCGCCGTAAGTCTTGACGCCGCTGAGCGCTGCATAGACGGCAACCCCCGTTAAGCCAACGAGCGCGATCTGCACGATCTCGATCTGCCCGTTCAGCGCCGCATCCAGACTTGCGCCCAGATATCGGCGCAGAGCGATGTTGACGAAGACCAGCGCAGCGGACGCGAAAAGCGTCAGCAGAAGTCCTCGCCAATGGGGTTTAAACAGTTTCAAGCTCTTCTGTTTCATGAATTTGCCTCCATCTTATTTCAACGCATTTTCCATATTCACAATACCAATCTGGCGGCACATATTCACTTCCAGATTCTATTTCAAAGCGAGCAGGACAGTATTTACAAATATATTTTAATTTGCAATTAAGCCTCGCCGTTTTAGTTGTTATCATGATGTTAGTTTCTGCACTTA
>URJN01000252.1 GCA_900548125.1 uncultured Eubacteriales bacterium | reverse complement strand
ACTGAATCCGATTCTGAATTCAGCCCATAAACACAAATCGGCTTACTCCATCGTCCTTGATGGAATAAGCCGATTTTTTAAGAGGGAAATCCAAGAACCTCAGGTTCTTGGTGGGGTTTGGGGCAAAGCCCCAAGCGTTATCCTGTCCGTAACCCCCTGCCTCCGCTGCGCGATTCCTTCGTGTCAGTTCAGCAAACGGTTTCGGCATGAAAGCAGCATGCCCCTCAAGCTGCAATCCATTCCTTATTCTTTACCCAAAAGCGCCGCGCCGATGATGCCCGCGTCCGCGCCCAAACGCGCAAGCTGAATGCTCGGATACGGCAGCGTCTTGAAGAAAACCAACGGCTTGACCGCGTCGCGCACCGCCTTGAGCAGATACTCGCCCGCCATCGAAACACCGCCGCCCAGCACGATGACTTCCGGATCCAGCACATTGAAAATGCTGACGATGCCGTGCGCCAGTCCCTTGACATATTCGTCAAAGACCCGCTTAGCAGTCGCATCGCCTTCCTTGGCGCAGTCGATAACGATTTTAGCGTTAATCTTCTCCGGATCTCCGCCGCAACGTTCCATGATGAGGCTCTTCGGGTCTTCCGCTACCGCGCGCTTTGCATCGCGGATAATCGCCGTCGCAGACGCATAACGCTCAAAGCAGCCGCGGTTGCCGCAGGTGCAAAGCTCGCCGTCCATCTTGATAATCATATGTCCGATTTCCGAGCCAATGCCGTGTGCGCCGGAATACGGCTTGCCGTGAATCACGATGCCGCCGCCCACGCCCGTGCCCAGCGTGATGAATACGCTCGAATCCGTACCCTTGCTCACGCCCGCAACAGACTCCGCATAGCCCGCGACCGTTGCGTCATTATCCACGATAATCGGCAGGTTGAAATATTTGCGCATTTCGGATACGAACGGCACCTCGCGCCAGCCCAGGTTGGTGCAGAAAGGAATAATGCCTGTTTTGGCATCACAGATGCCCGGCACACCCACGCCGATTGCCGCAACATCGTCCATCGTGATGCCCGCCTGCTGCGCAACATCCTTGCAAAGCGTGGCAATGTCATGAATGATGTCCTGATACGGACGTTCCTTCATCGTCGGGGTCGAGCCTTTGGAAAGAATCTCGCCCTGCTCATTGACAACGCCCGCCTTAATGCCGGTTCCGCCCAGATCTACGCCAATGTACATCATATATATGCCTCCCCATTCGGTTGATTGACTCTGTCCTTGTCCCCGCTCCGCAGAAGCAGGGATGGAATAACGTTTTTCCGGTTTACTCGTTCATCCGTCCGTAATGCTGCGCCAGCCTGCGGTCAAGCTCGACTACAGCGTCATATCCTTCAGCCTTGAGCCGCCAGTTCCGCGCCGCAATCTCCACAATGGTCGAAAGGCTTCTGCCCGGGCGGACAGGCACTTCGATCAGCGGCAGCGGCACGCCCAGAATATCCATGGTCCTTTCTCGGTTGCCCAACCGGTCATAATCCTTCCCCTCATGCCAGGTTTCCAGATTGATGACCAGATCAATTCTGATTCGCCGGACGATTGCGCCGATGCCGAATATCTCCTTGACATCGACAATACCGATGCCGCGCAGTTCAATGAAATCGCGCACCATCTCCGGTGATTCGCCATAGAGCGTGCGCCCGACACGCGAGATATCGACCACGTCGTCCGTGACAAGCTGATGCCCGTGCTTAATCAGCTCCAGCGCACATTCGCTCTTGCCCACGCCGCTTTCGCCCGTAATCATCAAGCCCACACCGTATACATCCATCAATACGCCGTGACAGGTCTGTCTCGGCGCAAGGGCTTCGCTCAGGAATGTGATGGCTTTCGCAGAAAAAATGCTCGTTTCCTCGTCCGCTCCATAGACCGGCACATCGTTCTCCTGCGCCCGTTCCAGCAGTGCCGGAGGACACTGCATGCTGCGGGCGATGATGATGCAGGGAATATGATAAGAAAAATAGCGCGTCAGCCGTTCATCCAGCACGTTGGGCGGCAGACTGCCCAAATACGCCATCTCCGTTTTACCGATGACCTGCGGCCTTTCGAAAGCGAATACATCGAAATAACCGGCGAATTGCAGTCCCGGGCGGCAAAGATCCGCCTGACCAATGCTCTCCGCCGTCTCCTTGCCCGCCGTGCTGATGGTTCTCAGCCCCAATGCCGTGGCGAGCTTATGCGGGGATATGCCCATTCTCGTTCCTCCCATTGCGGTCTTTTTTTCATTATAACCCATCCGCGCCGTCAAGACCATAGGCAGGAGCATTTTTCCGACAAAAATGACGTTTATTCCTTCTCTGCACACAGCAGGCGTTTATAAGTCGCATCCATGGCGATTGCGCCCATCGGCGCCGTTATCAAAATCGCAAGCACGGCAACGGAAAGAACGATTTTTCCGCAGTCCAGCCCCATCGCCAGCGGCGTTGCGCCAATCGCCGCCTGAACGGTCGCCTTTGGCAGATACGCCAGCACGCAAAACAGACGTTCCTGCCGGGTGAGCTTCGTTCCCGCAACGCAGAGTACTGTACCCAGCGAACGGACGACCAGCGCAAGCAAAATCATCAGCACAGCACCCGCGCCCGCTTCCATGGTATATCGAATATCGACCGCCGCGCCGACCAGCACGAACAGCAGGATTTCCGCCGCCTGCCAGAGCTGACCTGCTTTTCCGGAGAGTGCCTCAGCGCAGGGCGTCGGGCTTTTCCTTCGGAGCATCACCGCCATGCCCATGACTGCCAGCAAACCGGAGAAGGCGACGCTCCCCTTCGCCCATTCTTCCGCCGCGATGAGCAGACAGGAAACCGCCAGCATCACCACCGTCCGCATGGTTTGATTCAGCGAACATCGCGCAAAGAATCTGCTCAGCAGCCAGCCGCACACCGCCCCCGTCAGCGCACCCAGAACGATTGAGCAGGGAACTGCGGCAAAATCCGCCAGCCTCACCTCGCCGCCCTGCGCCATCCGCGCAAACGTCGTAAACAGCACAATGACATACACATCATCGCACGATGCGCCCGCCATAATCATCTGCGGCACGCCCTGCGCCGTTCCGCGCTTTTCCTCCATCAGCCGCACCATGCGCGGAACAACGACCGCCGGAGACACCGCCCCCAGCACCGCCCCCATGACCGCCGCTTCCATATGGGTAATCCCCAAAATGATTGGCGCAAGCAGCACAAACGCCGCGACCTCAAACGTCGCCGGCACAAACGCCATCAAGATTGCCGGACGCCCAACCTTTTTCAAATCCCCAAGATCGAGCGACAGCCCCGCCCTGAGCAGAATAAGCATCAGTGCCAGCTTACGCAGGTCGCCCGATATCGCCAGAATGGACGAATCGAGCAGCCCAAGCGCATACGGTCCGATGAGGATACCGACAAGCAGCATGCCGATCATGCGGGGCAGGTGCATCCTTTCAAACACTGCCGCCCCAAGCATGCCAAAGAGAAACACAAACGCCAACGAAGCAAACATACAACTATCCTTTCCTCTTTCCTATTTTAAGCAGCGTAACACACTGTCAGCTTGTTGACATCAGCAAACTTGGCTTGAATAGCAAAATCAAGAAATTCAGCTATTCTTTCATTCGCGGAAAGGGCTATTCTCCC
>URJN01000251.1 GCA_900548125.1 uncultured Eubacteriales bacterium | reverse complement strand
GACGTAAAGGAATAATGCTGGGTCGATACGGAAAAACGCCGGCGCGTTGCGGAATGTGCGATATATTTATCCTCGATGAGTGCCGCCTGCTGAACGACCTGCCGCGCGTAGCCCAAAAACTCCACGCCTTCCTGCGTCAGCAGGATACCCCGACTGTTCCGCAAAAAGATGGTCGTTCCCGTTTCTTCCTCCAAATCGCGTATGGCGGCAGAAAGGCTCGGCTGCGCGATAAAAAGCGATTTGGCGGCTTCGGTAATCGAGCCGCGCTCAGCAACCTCGACGACATATTTCAGCTGTTGAAGTGTCATGTGTGCGTCCTAAGCCTTTCGTCCTTTACTTGTCCGCCAGATTTCCCAAAATAGCCTGCTCTGCGAACAACGCCGTCGCGCCGCCGGTATGCCAGAAAACGACGGTTTCTCCCGAACGGATTTTTCCCGTGCGGATATGGTCGAGCAGACCCGCGAGTGCCTTTCCCGTGTAAACCGGATCGGTCAGCAGTCCTTCCGTTCGCGCTAGCAGGCGAATTGCTTCGTTCGCTGCTTCGTTCGGCTGCTCATATCCCGGCTCGAAATAGCCGCGATCGACGGTGAAATCATCCGCTGTCACGCGCACATCGCTGCCCAGCCACGCCAGCGACGCATTGGCAAGCACGGCGCATCGCCCCTCGTAGCCTTCATCTTTTCTGCTGACGGCAACGCCGACGATTTCCGGACCCGCCTCCAACGCCTGATGACCCGCAACCAGACCGGCAAGCGTTCCGCCCGTGCCCGTCGCCGCGTATACGCGCGTCGGCGCAATACCTGCCGCTTCGCACTGCTGCATCAATTCCAGATAGCCGCCGATAAACGCCGCCGAGCCAACCGGACTTGCCCCGCCCATCGGCACGTCATAGCAGCGATGCCCCTGCGCTTCCAAACGCGCCGCATGCTCCAAGCCGAGCTGATGGCAGCGTTCTTCGGTCTGCGCTTCCGTTTCTTCCGGCAGACCGGGAATGATGTTCACCTGCGCGCCCAAAATGCGGTCGAGCAGCATGTTCGAGCGCACGTCCTTTTCATCCGGCTGAACGTAGGCATTCAGATACAGAATCGGCTCCATTCCAACGCGGCGGCAGGCGGTCACGGTCTGCATGGCGTGGTTAGACTGCGTTGCGCCGTAAGTAAAGACCGTGTCGCATCCCTTTTCCTGCGCATCGCCAATCAGGTATTCCAATTTGCGTATCTTGTTTCCGCCAAATAGGCTCATGCCCGAAAAGTCGTCCCGCTTGATATAGAGCTGCACGCCGAGCTGCTCACTCAGCCTTTCGAGCTTATACAGCGGCGTCGGGAAGAAGCCCAGCTTGGCGCGCGGCTTTTTTTCAAGCAGCGCATGGAGTCGTTCTGCCTTGTTCATCTTGTTTTCTCTCCTTTTTATCAATAATATAAGGTATTTCTGTGGAAGAAGCGTCCGCCGCCGGCGACGGAATCACATCATCAGGAGCCAGATTCCGGCCGCTATGCTGATTACCGCCGCAAGCGGCGCACTGACGGTAAACGCACGATGTCTGGTTTTATGATGGAAAACGCGCATGCCGGCAAGCGCACCGACGCCGCCCAAAATCCATGTGAACGTAAGCAGCGTCTTTTCGGGAATGCGCCATGCGCCGTGTTTCGCCTTGTACTTGTCTATGCCATACAGGCAGAATGTGAAGGCGTTCATCGTCAGCCACAGAATCAGCAAAATGTTCTTCATATTTTCCTTCCCATTGTTTTTTTCTATTTTACAACAAACAGGAGAAAAAAAGCAAGGCTGTCAGATTTTCACCTGACAGCCTCGCTGATTTACTTCACCTCGACGTCATCCGCAGACGAGTCGGCAGGCTTATCCTCCGGCTTTTCCTCAGCCTTTTCGCCTTCAGCAGAAGGAAGCTGATTCGGAGCCAGAATCGCCATGAATTCCATACCGGTGATGGTTTCCTTTTCAAGCAGAACCTTCGCCGTTTCATGCAGCTTTTCCTTGTTGTCCTCAAGGATCTGATACGCGCGCTCATAGCAGTTGGCAATAATCTGCTTGACTTCCACGTCGATGCGCGCCGCGGTCTGATCCGAGCAGACCAGATTCGCGTCGCCGCTCAGATACTGACCGGACTGCGTTTCCAGTGCCATCATGCCGAACGTATCGCTCATGCCGAGGCGGGTAATCATCGCGCGGGCGAGCTTGGTCGCCTGTTCGATATCGTTGCTCGCGCCGCTGGTAATGCGCCCAAAGATGAGCTGCTCCGCCGCGCGTCCGCCGCAGAACGTGGTGATCTTGTCAAGAATCTGTTCGCGGGTCATCAGCAGACGCTCTTCGTCATCCACCTGCATGGTATAGCCCAGAGCGCCGCTCGTGCGCGGAATGATGGTAATCTTCTGCACAGGCGCGGAATTCTTGAGCTTCGCCGCCACCAGCGCGTGACCGCACTCGTGGTAGGACACCGTCAGCTTATCGCGCGGAGAAACGACGGCGTTCTTGCGCTGATAACCGGCGATGACCGTTTCAATCGCTTCCTCCATGTCGCGCTGAGAAACCGTCTTGCGGTTGTCCTTGACGGCGGCAATGGCAGCCTCGTTGATGATGTTCGCCAGCTCCGCGCCGGAGCAGCCGCTCGTTGCGCGGGCAATCTGCGTATAGTCGATATTCGCGTCGGTCTTGACGTCCTTCGCGTGTACGCGGAGAATCGCTTCGCGTCCCGCAAGATCCGGCAGCTCGACAGGAATCCGGCGGTCAAAACGACCCGGGCGCAGCAGCGCCTTATCCAGAATCTCCGGTCGGTTGGTCGCCGCCAAAATGACGACGCCCTTGCCCGCGTCAAAACCATCCATCTCGGTGAGCAGCTGGTTGAGCGTCTGCTCGCGCTCGTCGTTGCCGCCTACGCCGCCGCTGTCACGCTTCTTGCCGATTGCGTCAATCTCATCGATGAACACGATACACGGCGCCTTTTCGCCCGCCTGCTTGAACAGGTCGCGAACGCGTGCCGCGCCCATGCCGACAAACATTTCGACGAATTCAGAGCCGGAAATCGAGAAGAACGGAACCTTCGCTTCGCCCGCAACCGCCTTGGCGAGCAGGGTTTTGCCCGTGCCGGGAGGTCCGACGAGCAGCGCGCCCTTGGGCAGCTTCGCGCCGATATCGCGGTATTTCTGCGGATCATGCAGGAAATCGACGATCTCCTTGAGCGCGTCCTTCGCCTCATCCTCGCCCGCAACGTCGTCAAACGTCTTGCCGGTCTGCGCCTCCACATAGATTTTGGCGTTCGATTTGCCAAAGCTCATCGTATTGCCGCCCATCCGCTGGCTCATCTTGCGGAACATGAACGAGCCGAGCGCATAGAAGATAATCAGCGGAAGCACCCAGCTGACGAGGAAGGAAATGATCGGGCTCATTTCTTCCGGAACGACCTGGCCGAATTCTACGCCCGCCGCCAGCAGGCGATCGACCAGCTTATCATCCGCCGTCACGCGGTTGGTCGTGTAATACGTCGCCTTGCCGTCCTGAATCTGCTCAACGGGTGTAAAGGCCGGGACCAGCCTCAGCCTGATGCTTAACGGCATAGAGTTTCCTGCCCAGCACAAACCGGAAGAGGCGGCTACGCAT
>URJN01000250.1 GCA_900548125.1 uncultured Eubacteriales bacterium | reverse complement strand
ATAGAAAGCTGTATGGATAAACGAGATTCAGGCGGCTGGCGCAGAGTGGGAAATTGAAAAGAGCGTTTTTTGTGATAGCATGAAGTCAGAAAAAACGGAGCTTGGAGGGATGGCAGTGTCGGTCGAACGCATTGGAATACAGGGGATAGGACTGATTGGAACTATCCTGTTCTTTCTGTCGTATCAATGCAGAAGCAATAAAACGCTGTTTCGCATTCAGTTTGTTTCATATTTGTGTTATACGGTGCATTTGCTGCTGCTGGGGGCGGTGACCGGCGGCATCAGCTATATACTCAATACGATTCGCTCCTTCTGTCTGGGAAGCAAAAACAGGTTTTTGAGGAGCTGGCTGATGTGTGCGGTTCTTTGCGCTTTGCAAGCCGCGACGCTTGTGTTCACATGGGGCGGCGGGTGGTCTGTTCTTCCCGTAGCGGCGAATATCGCGGCGACAATCGGCGGATATACATACAATGCAAAGACCATCCGTATGGTTGGGCTGTGCGTGAATTCTCCGCTGTGGGTGATCTACGATGTGGCTGTCGGTTCATGGGCGGGTATATTGGATGAAGCCGCGAGTTCGGTGTCCGTGCTTGTGTCCATTGCCCGATATGGCTGGAAAAACCTGGATGCCCCGAAAACGGAGAACGGATGATTGAAGAAGGCTGATTGATGTGTCTGCCCTTGCAGGATTCATCTGCCGCAAATGGGGCATCATGGAGAGCGAAGAAGAAGTCAAGACGAAATACAGGAGTGATTCAATGACCTACGCATTTTTGCTGTATCCCCACGCCAATATCCGCTACCGTCAATCCCTGCTGAAATTGGCGGTGCAGGAACTGTCCATGACGCTTGCCGCACTCGGACGCGGAGCTGAGGTCGTGCCGAAGGAAATGGGCGGCGCGATGTTCCTCACGTTTGAAGAGGATAAGCTGACCGCACGCGATATGCGCATGCTCAGCCAGCTTGCCAGCGTGTACATGCTGTTCTCCATGGAGGACGGCAGATTGACGCCGCTTGAGCGCACGCATCCGAATTATGTCGGCGAGGATCTGCCCGCGCTGCTCAAATATAAGGGCAAAACCAACGAGATGTTCACCGATACGATGCTGACCATGGCTTTGGCGTCGAGCGCGTTCATGCCCGTACATGACAGCCAGCTCATTGTCTGCGACCCGATGGCGGGACGCGGGACGACGCTGATGCTCGCCCTTCGGCGCGGCTATCACGGCGTGGGCATCGAAATCGACAAGGCAGACGTCAAGGAATCTGCCGACTACATGACCCGCTATCTGGAGTTCCACCGCACGAAATATAAGCGGACGGACAGCTCGCTGACGGTGCGCGGAAAAGTCGGCGGCAGGGAAAATAAGTTTGTCTTTTCCGACAGCACCGAGCATTTTAAGGATGGCGATACGCGCACGCTCCGCCTGATCTGCGGCGACACGCGCGACGCGGCGGCACTGCTCAAGCCGCAGAGCGTACACCTGATGGTGACGGATATCCCGTATGGCGTGCAGAAGGGAACCGCGGGCAAGCAGGATTCCATCGGCGGTACGCTTGCGGCGGCACTTTCGGGCTGGTTTGACGTTCTCAAGCACGGCGGCGTGCTGGCGATGAGCTTTAATACCCATGTCACCAAGCGCGAAGCACTGATTCAGCTTTGTGAAAAAGCGGGCTTTGAAATCGTGGAAACGGAGAACCTTGAACATTGGGTTGAGCAAGCAATCAGCCGCGACGTGATTCTCGCGCGAAAGGCATAAGGAACGGCATACGCCGCCGTTCTTTCGTATATTTTTCCTGAAATCAGCATATCCTTCACCATGAAGCACATCCGCGGTGAGCCGCGGCAAAACATGTTTGCCCATTGGGAGGAGCTGAATCCGGATTGGAATCTGTAAGAGCCATTCAAGACATGACGGTCGTGCAGCTGCGGGCGTATGCGCGTGAAAAAAAGGTGCGGCTGCCCTACGGCGTCAATAAGGCGAAGCTGGTCGAGCTTCTGAACCATGAACTCCGCGAGGAACAGAAGGAAGATGAGAGCGGAGAAATCGGTTTGTATAAGCCCAAACCGCTGGGCTTCTATGACGAAGAATACGGAACGAGCAACCCTGTTGTGCCGAAAATGCTCAAAGCAGGGCTGCTTGCGGGCGGGCGCGGCGTGCTGGAGGTGCAGCCCGGCGGCTACGGCTTCCTGCGGACGCAGAACTGTTCGCCGGGACCGGACGATATCTATGTGTCGATTGCACAGATTCGCCGATTCGGACTGCGCAGCGGCGATGAAGTCGTCGGAAAGACGCGCCCCAAGCGCATGGGCGACCGCTATAACGCGCTGATGTATATCGAATCTGTCAACGGCGATCATCCGGAGATTGCGCGCATCCGCCGCCCGTTTGATACGCTGACGCCCATTCATCCCAACCGACGCCTGACGCTGGAAAGCGCGGACGGAACGAGCGACGCATCCATGCGCCTGCTGGATTTTATCGCGCCTATCGGTCTGGGACAGCGCGCGCTCATCGTTGCGCCGCCGAAAGCGGGAAAGACGATTCTGCTGCAAAAAATCGCGCAAGCCGTCGAAAAGAACCATCAGGATATCGAGCTGATGGTGCTGCTGATTGATGAACGTCCGGAGGAAGTTACGGATATCAGACGCTCCATTCACGCGCCGGTTTATCATTCGACATTTGATTCGCCGCAGGAAAATCACGTCCGCATCGCCGATTTGGTTTATGAACGCGCACAAAGACTGGTCGAGCAGGGGAAAAACGTCGTCGTGCTGATGGACAGCCTGACCCGACTGGCACGCGCCTGCAACGCAATGAACCCGAGCGGTCGGGCGATGAGCGGCGGCTTGGCACCCGGCGCGCTGGACAAGCCCAAACGCTTTTTCGGTGCGGCGCGGAATCTCGAAGAAGGCGGAAGCCTGACCATCATCGCAACGGTTTTGGTGGAAACCGGAAGCCGCATGGACGATATCATCTTTGAGGAATTCAAGGGGACGGGCAACGCGGAGATTAAGCTCGACCGCGCACTGTCGGAGGCGAGGGTGTTTCCGGCAATCGACCTGGCAAAATCCGGAACGCGGCATGAAGAACTGCTGCTCACGCCTGAAGAATGTGAGGGCGTCGCAATGGTTCGGCGAATCTTGTCGCAGGGGCGCACGCGCGAGGCGACCAGCCAGCTGATCGGCATGCTGCTCAAGACAGCCAAAAACGAAGAATTTTTCAAAAGATTGCGCGAATGGCTTGCAATTTGGGAAAAAGAAGGGTATACTATACGAAGTTCCCGCTCAGGCATATGAGAAGGCGCTGATTGGTTTTCGCCTTTCATATGATAGTACCGCGGAGAAAGAGGTGAAAATCATGAAGGAAGGCATCCATCCGAAGTATCAGAAGGCGACCGTGACTTGCGTTTGCGGTAACACCTTCGTAACGGGTTCCACCAAGCCGGAGCTGCGCGTTGAAATCTGCTCCAAGTGCCACCCGTTCTTCACCGGCAAGCAGAAGCTCGTTGACGCGGGCGGTCGTGTTGATCGTTCCTCTCTATCTTATTGGCTACCTTGCGGGCATCTACCAATGCCTCTACACCACGCTCTATTGCCTCGGTGCGCTCGGC
>URJN01000249.1 GCA_900548125.1 uncultured Eubacteriales bacterium | reverse complement strand
CTTTCACCTCCGCCGAAGTCCGCCGCGCATCAAAGTTCTGCTCACGCGGGCGATTTTACGCAATTTCCTATACGTTAAAAAAGAACGTGCGGGACATTCATCCCACACGTTCAAAAGATTATTCAAACAAATCGTCGTCGTCATCGTCGTTCTGAGCGTCCGGATCGATGAAGAAATCATCGTCCGTATCCTTCTTGCCCAGACCGAAAAGCCCCTTCTTTTTCTTCATCGGCTTGATTTCGCCGCGCTTCTTGCCGTGACCCGCAAAGGTATCCTTGCGCGTCTGCTCGCGAATCGCCTGAACATCCTCGCCGGTCAACCGGATGGTTTCCTGTTCCGCGTTGTTCTTCGGCGTTTCTTCCGGCTTTGCGCTCTCCGGCGTCAGCTTTCCGAAAATGCGGGTCTGGGAATCATCCACCTTGCCTTGCGGAATGAATTCCGGTCGGTCTTCAATCGGCGCAACGCGCAGGGTCTTATCCGTCGTCACTTCCGGAGTCGGGCGGCGGCGGCGTCCTTCTTCCGCGTTCTTGTCCGCGCGTTCAGGGGCAGACTCCTTTTCTTCCGGAACAAACTCCGGTGCGGGCACGATGGGTTCTTCTTTCTCAGTCTTTTCGGCGTCCTGCTTGCTGCTCTTTTCGGCTTTCTTTGCCTGCGCCGGACGGTGGCGGCGTTTGCCGAAGGAGTCGCGTACATCCGGTTCGAGCGAAATGGTGTCGATTGCCTGCTCCATGCGCTTCTTTCGCTTGGCACTGCTGACCGCACTAACCGCAATCAGCGCGGCAATGCCCGCAACGAGTACGCCTGCCACGATATACAGCACCGTCAGGTTGACATGGCTGGCAATCATCTCGCCAAAAGTCGGAACGGGCGTTGCCGTCGGTTCCGGAGTCGGCGTCGGCGGAACGGCGGTCGGCGCAGGAGTCGCCGTCGGTTCCGGAGTCGGCTCGATATAGGTCAGCTGAATGATGTTGGATTGATATGCCTTTTCGTTGCCCGCGTCATCCTTGCCGGAAACCTCGAACTGAATCTGACCGGCAATGCTGGTTTCCAAATCAAAGACCAGCGTTTTGGAATCACCGGACGGCAGAGACGGAATGGTCGCAACGGTCGTTCCCGCCTCCTTGACGGTCAGCGTCGCAGAGTCCGTCTGACCGATATTGGAAACGACAACCGCAAAGCGCACAACAGCAGGCTCGGAGAAAATCTCCGTCGTCTGTGCCTGCGCGCTGACGCTCAGAACCAGTGCCTGGCTCGCGTCCTGCGTCGTAACCGTCACCTCGTCGGAGGTCACGGAAACCGCCTCTCCGCTGTCATCCGAGCCGGTGATTTCCGCTGAAAGCGTCGTCGTCTGGGTCGGCGTCCACTCAATCGTCTGCTCAAAGGTCGCGCCTGCCGCCAAATCGACATTCGACGCGATGACCGTGCCATCGGACAGCGTGGCAGTCAGACCGGTATAACCGGAGTTGCCGCTGTTCTTCATGGTCAGGGTCACGTTGATTTTTTCGCCCGGATACAGGTTCTCGCCCGCGTCCGTCTTGAGCTGAGCCTCCAGCCCGTTTTCCGCGAGGGTGATGGTCTTGCGCGCCAAATCGGAAATGGTATATTCCTTGCTTCCGCCCGCGGCCTGATAGGTGATGGTCGGCTTGCTGATCAGCTCGCTGTCGCCCATGGTGAAGCTGTCCTGAAGCGTAATCTTTTCGCCGACGGACAGAGAGGGCGCACTGAGCTTCTTGCTGCTGATGCCCTCGTTGCTGACAGAAATATTGCGCAGTTCAATATTGCCGGTGTTGGAGAGCGTATACTCGACGCTGACCTTCTGCCCCTTGCGTGCGCTGCTGGGGGTGACGGTATACGTCGCGGTCATCTGCGGCGCGGCGGTTTCGGTCTGAATGGTCACAGGGATGGTGCGTTTATTCTCCTGCAAGCCATCGGCGGTCTTGACATAATACCGAATGAAGTACTTGATTTTGCCTTCTTTAATCTGGTCCTCTGTCACATGCCATGTGCCGTTGTAAGTCACGCTCTGCTCGCCCTTCAGCCCGTCGTATTTAATGACGGAATGAGCGGTCGGGTCAAACAGCGTAATCTCCTCGGTCATGTCCTCCTGACTGCTGTTGTAAATCTTGATGGTGATGGACACGTCCTGTTCAGAGATAACGGATTGCGGCTCGCTGAGCGATGAAACGCGAATCGGATCTCCGTCGGCTAACGCAAAGGCAGAAACGGCGAGCAAAAAGACAAGCATCACCACAGCCGCCGCGGCACGGAATCCTTTTAAGCGATGATTCATATTGATGTCAGGGTCAAAACGACCCCATCCTCCCTTCCGAGCGGGCGCAAATCCCGCCGAACGATGTCAAAAGCGCACATATAACCACTTTGAATTATTGTATTCGATTAGACAGCTTCTGTCAAGCGTCGGCTGAATTTCCCTGCGTTTCCTTCTTCTTCACACCATCATCGCCGCGGCAAGAACGCCCGCGGCATATGCCGCCAGTGCCGCAAAGACGGCATATCGGCTTTTTTTGACCCCTGCCGCGCCCAAATACAGCGAACCCGTAAAAAAGACCGTTTCGCTCGCCCCGCAGATCACACAGCAAAGCCGCGCCGCCCTGCTGTCCGCTCCGGTCTGCTCCATGACCTGACGAACAGCCGCCAATGCCGCCGAGCCGGAGAGCGGGCGCAGAAGCACAAGGGCAGCCGCTTCCCGCGGAATGCCAATTCGCGAAAGCGCAGGCTCCATCAGAGCCGACATCGCGTCCATCAGTCCGGTTTCCCGCATCAGCGCAACCGCCATCATCACGGCGCACAGGCACGGCGCCATCTGCACCAGCGTCGTCAGCCCCTCTTTTGCCCCGCGAATAAACGCATCATATACGCTCACTTTGGCGCGAATCCCCATCAGGACACAGCCCACGACCATCGCCGGAAGCAGCACGCTCACGTCCTTCTCCTCCCCGCGGCAAACGCCCTGCAAATCGCCGCGCCGCATATTGTCGATACCGTTGTCGCCGCCAGAACCGGCAGAACGATATCCGTCGGATTCGCCGCCCCCGCCTGTGCGCGCAGGGCAATCATCGTCGTCGGAAGCAGCTGCACGCTCGATGTGTTGATAACCAAAAACAGAATCATCGCGTCGCTTGCCCGCCCGTTATTTCCGTTGGCGCGCGCCATCTTCCGCATTGCCGCCATGCCCGCCGGAGTCGCCGCACCGCCCATGCCGAGCATATTCGCCGATAGATTCAGACTGATTTCCGAAAGCGCAGCTTCCTCGCCGGGCGCAAAGCGGAACAGCCTTAAAAGCGGTTTTTCCATCGTCCTCGCCAGCGCATCCGCCGCGCCGCATTCGCGCAGGATTCCCATCAATCCGCCGAAAAAGGCATACGCTCCCGCCAGTTCCAGCAGCAGCGTCACCGCTTCCCCGCCGCCCGACAAAAGCGCGTGCTGAGCCGCATCCAGCCGCCCCGTCGCCGCCGCATAGAGTGCGCCCGCGAGCAGCATCGCGCAAAACAGCCCGTTCATCCGTCTCACCCCGTGGAGCGTATGAGCGAGACAACAAAAAAAGAAGGGGGACGATAGGGGACGTCGTCTCCTATAACCCCTACCAGAAACCTGAGGTTTCTGGGCTTCCCACTTCTTT
>URJN01000248.1 GCA_900548125.1 uncultured Eubacteriales bacterium | reverse complement strand
GGGAATGAGCTGCACGCCGATGCTCTGTTTCTATCGTCATCAAGTGCCTTGACCTGAATAGCAAAGCCAAGAATTTCAGTGACTCTTCCTATTTGCGAGAAGGGCTATTCTTCCCCCTTTCAGGGGGGAGAATAGCTTTTTGTCTACAGTCTGAAGCGGGCAAAACCCGCTTTTTTTATTGCATGGAAAACTGTCCGCGTAAGCAAAACATCAATGTCTTGCAAGCTGCAGCGGACGAGAAGGCAGATTCAATCCAGTTTTTTTATTTTTCCTCTTGACAACTTCGATCGGCTGCTGTATTATTGTATTAACCACTTAGTACAATAGTACAGGAAAGGAGAAGCCTATGGAATGGCAAATTGCCGCCGGACGTCCTGTCTATATCCAGCTCGTCGAGCAGCTCGAACGGGCTGTCGTCACCGGCGTATATCCCCCGGGCGAACGGGTTCCCGCCGTCCGTGACCTCGCTGCACAGGCGCAGGTCAATCCCAATACCATGCAGCGTGCGCTTGCGGAAATGGAATCGCGTGGTTTGCTCGTCACCCAGCGCACGACAGGGCGCACCGTCACCTCGGATACCGTCCTGATTGCGAAAACACGTCAGGCACTCGCCGCCTCGCTTGCTCAGGATTTTCTGGCGCAGGCAAAGGCTCTCGGACTTACCCGCGAGGAAATTCTCGCATTGCTTCAACAGGAGGAATAAAACATGACAGCAATCTATACCGCTCATCATCTAACCAAGAAATACGGCGGGCACACGGCTCTGCGCGATGTCAGCTTTTCGATCGAGCCGGGGCGTCTGGTCGGTCTGCTCGGACCGAACGGCGCAGGCAAATCGACGCTCATCAAATGCTCGATGGGGCTTTTGACGCCGACGTCGGGCGACATCATCATCGGCGGCGTCAAGCCCGGACCGGCATCCAAAGCCATGACCGCTTATCTTCCCGACCGCATGGCACTCTCCGAAAGCCTGCGCGTGCGTGATGCCGTGGCGATGTTCGCGGATTTCTTCACCGATTTCGATCGGACGAAAGCGCGCGACATGCTGCTCGACCTGCATCTGGATGACAGCCAGCGCATCGGCGCGATGAGCAAGGGCATGCAGGAGAAGATGTAGCTCTGTCTGGTCATGTCCCGTGCCGCAAGGCTCTATCTGCTTGACGAACCGCTCGGCGGGGTCGATCCCGCGGCGCGTGATTATATTTTGAACACCATCCTACGCAACTACAACGAAAACGCCGCCGTCGTCCTCTCGACGCATCTCATCGGCGATATCGAAAACGCGCTGGACGAGGTTCTGATTCTCAAGGACAACACCGTGATGCTGCACCAGAGCGTGGACGAACTGCGCGAGGAAAAAGGCTGCAGCGTGGATGAGTATTTCAGGGAGGTTTTCAAATGCTGAGCAAATTGATTAAATATGAGCTGAAAGATGCTTCACATTCCCTCTTTCCCATCGGTCTGGGTATGGCGATTCTGAGCGTGATTTCCGCGCTGATGGTCGGCTCTGCCACGAAGGGATTTGACCTTTCGCGCCTTCCGTTCTATCCGCTGTTGAGCGGCTTGGTCGGGCTGCTGACGTTCATCTGCGTCATCGCGGTGGTGGTCATCTGCCTGATGTCCAACGTCGGCAGCTTCTACCGCATGCTCGGTCATCGGGGCTATCTGGAAATGTCCCTGCCCGTGACCATCCATCAGCACATCGCGGCGAAGCTGATTTCCGCCGTGCTGACTACCCTGCTGACCCTCATTTTCCTCAATCTGTGCGGCCTTGTCATCGTTCTGCCGAATCAGCCCGCCAACTGGTTCAACACCATGCTCGGCGAAGGGCTGAACATGCTGCAAAACACCCCGATTAGCTTCACGCTTCTGCTCGTCCTCTTCCTGCTGGCAGGCGTGGCGATGTTCTATCTGCACACCTATCTGTCCTGCGCCATCGGCGGCTTTTTCCCGCAGCAGCGCAAGCTGGCGAGCATCATCACGTTCTTCATTCTGCAATTCGTCGCGCAGGTGCTTTTCCTCCTGGTCGTCTCCTTCGCTTTCTCGCATATGGAATCGCTGGTTGACGCTCTGGGGCGTTTCGCCATCGACATTCTGAACAGCACGGACGGCGAATGGAAGATTTTCTATGGTTCGCTGACCGGCGTTGTGGTGATTGAAGTTCTGATTGACGCGGTGCTGTGGTTCGTCACGCGGACGATTCTGGTCAAGAGCCTGAATCTGCCGTAAGGCTGTTCCGCTGCTGAAACGGCTTTCCCCTGTGAAAGCGTGTGGGTTCACATTCTGAATCCACACGCTCTTTTCTCCAAGCACCAACCACACAGTCGGCTGGGTACAGTTTTCCATACGTAAAAGACACATCCTTCGGCTGCAAAGCTAAAAGGATGTGTCTTTGTTTATTCGATTTCCAGCACAGCCTGCACCGCTGTGTCCACGCCTTTTTCGAAATCGGAAATCGTCTGCGGAATCAGGATATCCGGCTCGACAGGCTTGTGCGGCGCACCGTTCGCAAAATCCTTCGTTGAATACATCAGATAGAGCATATCCTTCAGATTCACCGCATTCAATTCGCCAAAGCCAATCGTCCCGCCGGTCGTTTCCCCGACGAGCGTTGCGCCGATTTCCCGCAGATCCTCCGCATTCATCACCGCGGAAGAGAACGTTCCCGCGCCGATCAGCGCAAAAAGCCTGCTCCCCTGCTCCTCGTATTTCTGAAGGAGCTGAATCAGGGGCTGAATGACGCTGCTGTCCCCGCCGCCGTTGTGGCGCAAATCGACGATGATCTTTCCCGGCGCAGACGTCAGCTGGGCGTCAAGTGCCTCGGCAAAATCCTTCATCGGCATGTTCTCGTCGTTCGCGCATTCGTTATACTGGATGAACAGCGTTCCCGCCTCCGCCAGCGTTGCGCGGTATGTGCCGCGCTGCAAGAGCGTATCCGCCAGCGGAAGGATGGTCGATGTGTCGTAAGCGTATTCGGTCAGGCTCTCAAAGGCGACCGTCTGTTTCTCCCCGTCCAGCGGGTTTTCAAGCGTAACATCGATAGCGTCCATCGAATCCGTTGCGCCGATTTCCCTGAGCAGAGCAAGCATGCACAAATTCCGCGCCGTCTGCGTCCTGCGGCATCCTTCCGTTTCGAAGCTGATGTAGGCAGAGAGTGCCGTTTCGACTTCTTCAATCGGCATATCACCGACGGCGGCGATCGTCCATCCCAGATAGGGCTTCGCGCATTCCTGCCCCTGAACAATCACATATTTTCCCTCGACCGCCATCACAAAATACGGCGTGCGAACATTGTACCATGCCCCGTCGAACAGCTGCGTATGCTCATCCTTCAAAGACGCAACCCATCGGCACAGCGCAAAGCCCGCTTCTCCCTGTTCCTCCAGCTCGTCCCAATTCTGCGTCAGAGCTTCCGCCTGCGCATCAAACGCCTCTTTCGTGATATTCGTGTAAGGCGCGGGATGATTGGCTCGAAGCGTATCCGCCACAATCTGCGGTATGCTTGCCTGCGCCCGTGCGCCGCCCGACAGCAAAAGCGTTGCCGCCATAAGCAGCCCTGCAAATCCCAGGTCTATCTCCAGCCTGAGGAGGTCAGCCTGGCTATCGGCCGTGGCGGTATGAACATCAAGCTGGCTTCGCTGCTC
>URJN01000247.1 GCA_900548125.1 uncultured Eubacteriales bacterium | reverse complement strand
AAAATTTGAGCATCGCCGTAACCAATTCCGATGCTAAAAAAGGATTTTTCATCCTAAATGCAGAATAAAAAAATGTTTACCCATTTTATCTATCTATTCTCGGAGGTTTCAAGCCTATGAAATGTCCCCAGTGCGGCGCATGGAATCCATCTTACATGCCTAAATGCGCCAAATGCGGTGCGGTTCTCCCCGAAAACGCGGACAGCCCTGCTGCATGGGAAGAATCTATGCATAAGAAAAAACCGTCGCTTCAGGTGACGCAGTTTGATGAAAAAGACGAATTTACTGTTTCGGAATCCTCCCCTTCGGCAGACGCTGATTCGGCAGCTTTTGATCCGGACAACCTCAACCGCGCTGAACTGACAGATGAGCTTGAACAGCTTCAGAAGCGTCGTGAGGAAGGCAAAAAACGGATTCGCCAAATGAAACAGCAGGCCGACAACGTTCGCCGCTCTATTCAGGAAGCGCAGATTGTTCGACCTATTCCCGAATCCGATGAAATGTCAGCTCCGTATGCAGGGGATTATGCCGCTATTCGGCATCGCCAGCAGCAAAAGCAGGCTGCTTATACCTCATCAAGAGAAAGCGGTGACAGACCGCCGCAGGATGATTACGGTTATTTCGGCGATTCTGCGCATGAACGTCCGCTGACCTATGATGACGACGATCCGCATGCACCGATATTTTACGACGGCTTTATTCCGGAGTCCGGCGATTCAGATGCTTCAACAGATGATGAATACATGCCCCGCCGCGTGCGGACACATGCCCCCCGTCAAGAATACAATCCGTCGAACGGTCCTGTCAAACATAAAAAAGGAGTGTTGCGCGTCATCACAGGTGTTCTGCTCCTGCTGTTTGCCTGTGCTGCGATGGGAATCGGCGGTGTGTTGATTGCACGGCATTTTGTGTTGTCGCAGGGCATGCAGGTGCGAAACGACAACGAACCCCGCGTTGAATTACCCGACTCCGTCGTCGATGACCATCCTGCACATACGATTACCATTTACGGGCGCGAAAACGCCACTGTTTACCTGAAAGAAATGCAGACCTCTTATGTCATTGCGGATGGCAAGGTTTCTGTCACCGTACCGGATTATATGTGGTATGATACGGAATCCTCTACATACGCAACAGCCGTGGAAACGGATACGATGGATGTGACCATTACGCCGTATATCCGATATTCTCAGGAGGGCGATCAATATCAGCTGGATCCGGTCGAATATACCATCGACGTTCCGCTTTCCCCCATCCGCCTGGTCAAGCCTACAACCGTCCGCGCAGATGTCGGCGTTTCCATTTATGAAGTTCAAATCAATGTCGAACGAGGCTCCACCGTTGTCATCGACGGTACAAACGTTTCTACGCTGATTCGTGAAACGGGAAACGTTTCTAAAAATGTTCAGGTTCTGCCTGTCGGGGATAACACGATTTCTATTTCTGTTAAGAGCAAATACTGCCGTGAAAACAAAATGGAAGTAACGCTTTACCGTGCGGAACAGGAAATCCCGATCGAGTTGGACGCTACCGTTCTGGTCGAATGGAACTATGAGCCAATCTCTGCGGAAAAATATGCGGCAGCAACCGCCGAAGAACGCGCCAAAATGCAAATCCCCTATATCTACGGTACAACACTTCCTGGTGCAACCATTACGGTTGATTTCCCGCATCGCAATCTGGAGGTTGATCCCGACACAGGGCGGTTCAGCTTCATTCCGTTGTTCTCTGCGCTCGGAAACAACGAAGTTGTCATTCGCGCCTCTTATGAAGGACGCAAGGATTCTGTCATCACCCACACGGTCTACTATATGCCTAATGCTGACATTTATACGCGCCGTGCATGGGATTTGGACAGCCAGTATACCGATTTGATCAATTACATCACCATGCGTAAGGGTACGATTTATATGGGTATCGGTACGATTACCCGAATCGTCAGCACAACTCCGCAGATGGCAATTATGAATATCGGTACGGATAACTTTGAGAAGCTGGTTATGCTTGAAAACAGCTCCAAGACAACATGGACAGTCGGCACTAAATACCGAATTTATGGCGAAGCCTACGGTCTGTATGATACAATGCCGCGTTTGACGGTACGCTATACCTATTTGGTCGATTAAGCTAAGTTCGAATATCAAACAGCACTGCTGCAATTTCCGCAACAGTGCTGTTAATTATTCAGTCTGATTTATTCCTTTTCAAACCAGTTGAGCAGCATAGCTGCCGCTGCCTTCATACCCTGACACATAGACTTTGGCTCAATCCACTCTTCTCGTGTATGCGCGCCCTCTCCGCGATACATGCCAAAGCAGACAGACGGTATTCCCAGCGAAAGGGGAATATTGCAATCCGTAGAGCCGGCGGTTACTCGCGGGTTCGTTCCTGCATATTGCGCAAGCGATTGCAGAGCAGCATTTTCGAGTTCGCTTTGAGCATTTTTATCAGATACAGTGCCACACGGTCGTTCACCAAGGATCTTGACTTCAACCTGTGCATCCGGAAGCGCGTTTTCTCGCAGAATGATATTCAGCTTATCCTTCATTGCTGCCATGCACTGCGGGTCATCAGAACGATATTCATACAGCATCTCCGCATGCTGCGCAATCGCATTGATGGATGTCCCGCCGGATATCATGCCAACGTTATAGGTTGTTACGCTTCTGCCGACGCGCGGAACACTCTGTCGATATAACGCACAGGTTAAGCGGCTCAGAACTTCAATCGCGTTGCGCGTTCCGAAATCCGCAAAACTGTGGCCGCCGCGGGTCTTCGCCGTAATCCGATAGCGTGTTGAGCCGACTGCTCTCGCACAAACCTCCTCCGTGTTACCGTCCAGCGTAATAAACGCCTTGACGCGCTCGGAATAATCACGCATAATAGCTTTGCAGCCTTTGAGATTGCCCAGTCCTTCTTCACAGCTGTTTCCGACAAAGAGGACACCGCAAGTCGGCTGATAGCCCATTCGATGCAGCCGCTCTGCAAGAATCATCATTCCTGCAAGATTAGCCGTATCGTCGCCAATGCCCGGACAATACAGCCTATCACCTTCCTCGCGTATGGGCATCGGCTCCAAATCCGGAAAAACCGTATCCATATGTGCCATAACGACAACCATATCTCGATATTCATCAAGGGCGAAGCCGCACCGCACATTTTTCGCATCATCAATTTCAGCGGAAAGTCCGCGCGATTCAAACCATTGTTTAACGAACTCCGCGCGGCGTTCTTCGTGATGACTCGGCGCAGGAATCGCGCAAAGCGTCTTCAAAAGTTCAATCGTTTCCTCATACGCCGATTCGATTTCACGTTCAAAACCAGGTGTCAACGGACGTACTTTCAGCATGTTCCTTCTCCTTTCGTAAGGCAAAACTGTTTTCACGTTTAATTTGGACAAAGTGAAGCTCTTTTCCTGCCACTCAGCATGTCTTTTATATTCGGAGGTCATTTCATGGATAATCAGCTACTGAATCATATGCGTTTTCTTTGCGACGAGTCGCGTATGCTGACCGGTATTACGGTTGCTTTCGGAAGCGATACGAACAGCGAATGGACACAATATGGCCGTTCTCAAGAAATTGAACTGAGTAACGGGAGCTTCATCCCCTGCGAGCGCATACTTAATGCGGAGACGATTTATGATTTAGCTTCCCTGACCAAGCTATTT
>URJN01000246.1 GCA_900548125.1 uncultured Eubacteriales bacterium | reverse complement strand
TGGGCGATTTCTTTACGGACAAATCGTTTAATTTAGAAAATCCACAAAAAGTATCTTGACAAACTCGACCCCGAGGGGACGGGATACCGCGCGCGGACGCGCTTTGCGAAGTTCTTCAACCTGCCGGAACTGATGGCGATGTTCAAGGAGGTTGCGGATATTAAAACGGCGGATCAGCTTCATCTGCCTGTGCCGAACGCGCACTATGAGACGATGGCGGTCAAGCCGTCCGTCTATCAGGAAGAGATGGTGGAGGCACTGTCCGAGCGCGCTTCGAAGGTTCATTCGGGCGCGGTTGACCCGAAGGAGGACAACATGCTCCGGATTACGTCGGATGGACGAAAGCTGGGGCTGGATCAGCGGCTGATGAACCCGCTGCTGCCCGACGAACCGGGCAGTAAAGTCAACGCCTGTATGGAAAACATCCTGCGCATCTACAAAGAAGGGGAGGCGCAAAAGTTGACGCAGCTTGTGTTCTGTGACCTGTCCACGCCGCATGGGGACGGTTCGTTTAACGTCTATGACGATATCCGGGATAAACTGGTTGCAAGCGGGATTCCGAAAGAGGAGATTCAGTTCATCCATGACGCGGATACGGAAATCAAAAAGAATGATTTGTTCGCCAAAGTCAGGAGCGGACAGGTGCGGATTTTGTTTGGCAGCACACAAAAACTTGGAGCAGGCACCAATGTTCAGGACAGATTGATCGCGCTGCATGATTTGGATGCGCCGTGGCGGCCGGGCGATTTGGAGCAGCGAGCGGGGCGCATTGTGCGACAGGGTAACATGAATCCGGACGTGCATATATACCGATATGTCACGGAAAAATCATTCGATTCGTACCTCTGGCAGACCATCGAGAACAAGCAGCGCTTTATCAGCCAGATCATGTCCAGCAAATCGCCCGTCCGTGCCTGCGACGATGTGGACGAAACCGCGCTCTCTTATGCCGAAATCAAGGCGTTGTGCGCGGGCGACCCGCGTATCAAGGAAAAGATGAATCTGGACGTGGAAGTCGCTAAACTGCGCCTGATGAAAGCGGATTACCAGAGCAACCAGTTCAAACTGGAAGACCGGATTCTGAAGCAGTATCCGGAAGAAATCCGTCAGGCACAGGAACGCGCGAAGGGCTATCGGGCGGATATGGCGCTGCTGGAAGCGCATCCGCTGCCCAAGAATGGTTTTGTCGGCATGGTGATCAAGGGAAAGCGGATTGCCGACAAAGAGGCAGCGGGCAAAATGCTTCTGGAAGCCTGCCGTCTTTCGCCGCATGATATGGAGCTGGGTGAATACCGCGGCATGAAAATGACGGTGGATTATGACAGCTATCGGCAGGAGGTCAAGCTCATTCTGCGCGGCGAGATGTCGCATACCGTGACCATGGGAACGGATGTGTACGGCAATCTGACGCGCATCGAGAACGCGCTGGCGAATATGCCGCAAAAACTCGAAAAGGCGGAAGAACGGATTGCCGAACTGGAACGGCAGACGGAACAGGCCAAGGCGGAGCTGGGCAAACCGTTTGCGCAGGAGAAGGAGCTGGAAGCCAAAGCTGCGCGTCTTGCCGAATTGAACGCCGCGCTGAACATTGACGAAAAAAGGAAGGAGCCGATGGAGAAGCGACCGATGAAGGATGTGTTGAAAGCGTATCAGGAGCGGGCAGACGCTCAGAGACAGGGAGAAAAAGGAGGAACAAACGAATGGAACCGATGAAGAATATTCCCGTGTACAGGCATAGCGCCGCCTATGCGGTGGAGCATGGCGAGCTGGAAGCATACAAGACGTCCCGGGTGGCAGGCGTTGCCTGTCGGGATGCGATAGAAAAAGCCGTTGCGAAGCATTACAGAGATAACTGCCTGAACAAAGCGGGAGCCAGAGAGGTTATCGACGAGTTTGGCAAAGAGCGCGTGATGACGGTGCTGGCGATCACGATTCGGGACAAGCTCTACGACGGGCGATTTTCGTCCGCCAATAAAGCATGGGCGCAGGCGTTTCCGATTGAGCCGGATATCGACAGTTGGGGCGGCAACCGAAATTTGACGTTGGTTGTGCGGCAGACGCATCCGGGACTGCTCAACCTGTTCTGCGATCAGGCGAAGGCTTACGAATCGGAAAAGGTTTCGGTGCGGGAAAAGCTGAAGGCGGCAGCGAAAAGCGCGCCGGTACCCTCGACGAAAAGTGAAATGGAGCGATGAAGCATCGAGCGGCAAAAGAGGGATATTCAAATCAAATTCCGCGTGACGGCGGACGAACGCGCGCTGCTGGAACGGAAGATGCGGGAAGCGGGCACGACGAACATGGGCGCATACCTGCGGAAGATGGCACTGGACGGCTACATCCTGCGGCTCGATCTGCCGGAGCTGAAGGAGATGCTTTCCCAGCTTCGCTACATGGGCAACAATGTCAACCAGATTGCCAAAAGAGCGAACGAGGTCGGCGTAATCGACGAGATGGACATTCGCGGCGTGAGCAAAAGACAGGAGCGGATGCTCGAACAGATGGCGCGGCTTTTGGAAAAGCTGAGCGGGCTGAATTGAAACGCGGGAGGAGCGCCGAAACACCGGCAGCTTCTCCCGCGTTTTTTTCGTAGGGCGGCATCCTTGCCAAACAAATGAAGATGAGGTATATATAACGCATAAAGGAGTGCGGATGATATGAAGAAGATGTTCAAGGTTTTGCTTTTTCCGATCTGGCTGGTTCTGGAGATTGTCGTATTTGTCCTCAAGTTGGTGATGGTGCTTTCTTCGACGGTGCTGGGGATTCTTTTGCGGATTCTCGTGCCGATGGCGTTTGTGGCGATGCTGCTGTCTGTCCGAAACGGGTTGATGCTGCTGGCGCTTGCATGGCTGATTAGCCCTGTTGGACTGCCGTGGGTGGCAGATCGCGTGGTGTTTGGGCTGGATGATTTGTGCTGCGCGGTGAAGGGGCGGATCAGAGAATAATCGGGATGGAAAGAGCGGAAATGATGTGGTACAATAATGGAAAGAGAATAACAATGTAAGTTTAGTCCTGACGGAATCAGTTAATGTAGAGTAAGACATATTGTATGAAATTCTGTTATATGAGGAGGGCTTGCGTATGACGATGGATGAAAAAATCAAAACCTCCGATGAGCTGGAGTTTGCCGTATTTTGCATTGAAAACGTTGCGGCAAAGCTGGGTGTGGATGCTGAGCGCGTCTATCAGGCGTTTACTGAACAGAGCGACATTCTCAATGGTTACATTGTGCCGGAATATGAAGTGCTGCATACCCAGAGCAGGGAGTATATCGTTGATGATCTCCTTGATGTGATGAAAGAAAGGGGGGTGAAAGTATGACGCTCTATCATGGTTCTTTCTTAGAAATTGCAAAACCGGATTTGGTTCATTCACGCCCTAATGTAGACTTTGGACGTGGCTTCTATGTTACGCCGTTGTATGAACAGGCGGCGAAGTGGTGCGGCAAGTTCAAACGCCGTGGAAAAGACGGTATTATTTCCCGGTATGAATATGATGAAAGCCGGGAAGTTGAACTGAAAACGCTGAAATTCGATTCTTATTCCGAAGAGTGGCTGGATTTCATTCTGGAAAGCCAGCAGAGCACCGGCTACTTCGGCCCCAAGGCCCATGGCGACGGCACCGGCACCGGATGGGACTGGTGGCCGCACATGGTTGTGATCCAGACGCTTCGCGACTATTACGAGGCGACCGAGCTGGAGG
>URJN01000245.1 GCA_900548125.1 uncultured Eubacteriales bacterium | reverse complement strand
TTTTTTAGTTTACAACCGCCGTCGAATCCGCTAAAATAAGATTCAAATATACTTGGGATTCTGCCCATGCAGGGAAAGCAAACTTTCTCAGTCCCTTCGCCGCGCCCTCTTTTCGCGGCAAATGATTAAGGGGTTGAGAAAACGCTGACCGTCCTTCTCTTTCACAGATCGGAAATGCGCAAAATGGCGCGTTTTTTAGAGGTGCATCATGAATACACGCCATGCTCAGCTTGTCCTCGCCGTCGTGCGCGAGGGGAGCTTTACCGCAGCCGCGAAATCGCTTTTTATTACCCAGCCGACGCTTTCCCACCAGATTCGCCAAATTGAGGAACAGCTCGGTTCGCCGATTTTTATCCGCAGTAAAACCGCCATCGAGCTGACGCCTGCCGGTCACGTCTATGTTCAGGCTGCACGCCGTATTTTGCAGATTGAAACGCAGATGAATGAAGCACTCGGTGCGCTCAGCGGCACATCCGAAGGCATACTCCGTTTGGGGCTGCCCGCCCAGCGCGCAGACGAGCTTCTGCCGCAGGTGCTTGCCGACTTCTATGCCCTATATCCGAACGTCCGCATCGAAGCCCTCACAGCCCAGCAGCAAGAGCTTGAGCGCATGCTGCTGGGAGGAGAGCTTCACATGGCTCTGTTGTCCGGTGAAGCGGATAACCCACAGCTGGAATACCAGCTCATCGCTTCAGACGAGGTCGTTCTTCTGGCAAGCAAAAAGACCGAGCTTGCCCAGCGCATCCCCTCCGGTTCAACCATCAGCCTGCGGGAATGCGCCGAAGAACGGTTTGTTCTCCCCGCTGACAATCTGCATTTCAGCCGTGCTTACGACGAGCTGCTTTCTCAATTCAGCGTAACGCCGAATATCGTCTGCCGAACGGATGACTCCCAGTGCGCCAAGCGTATCTGCGCCTCCTGCTCGCTGGTGATGCTCTGTCCTTTTATCACGCTGCTCAGCGACACGCCCGCCATGCAGCAGCTCGCCCATTATCGTCTGAGTGACACGTCCTTCACCCCGCTGTATATGGCGTATCCCAAGGATATGCCGCTGACGCCCTATGCGCAGACGCTGTTCACGATGATGAGCAACCGCTTCCGCGCCATGACCGCCTATCGCGCGTAACCGCAAACATCATTTCATACAAAAATGCCGACAAACCTGCACGGGTTCATCGGCATTTTGTTTTTAATACATATAAAACGGCGTAAAGCGTTTGCCTTATACCCTCTGCTGGATGCCCGAAAGCACTTCCTCGCCATTGACAAAGACTGCCTTCGTCCTGCACTGGATATCCTTCAGCGGGTTGCCATCAAAGATAGCGATATCGGCATCCTTGCCCGCTTCCAACGAACCGACGCGGTCGCTGATGCCAATGACATGCGCCGGATTGATGGTGATCGCGCGCCACGCGGATTCCTCCTTCATGCCCGCCTTGACTGCCAAGCCCGCGCACAGCGGCAGATAATACAGCGGAATGACCGGCGCATCCGTAATGATGCAGACCTCAAGCCCCGCCTTGTCCAGAATACCCGCCGTCGCAAAGCTCTTTTCCTTCAGCTCCTGCTTGGACTTTGAACCGAACGACGGGCCGACCAGCACAGGCTTGCCTGCCTTGACCAGATGATCGACGATCAGATGACCCTCCGTCACATGATCCAGCGTGATATCCAAATCAAATTCCTTCGCAATGCGAATCGCAGTCAGGATATCATCCGCACGATGCGCATGCGCCTTGAGCGGAATCTCCTTGCGGATGACCGGAAGAAGGGCTTCCAGCTGCATGTCAAACGGACGCTTCTTGCTCGGGTCTTTCTCGGCTTCTTCGATTTCCTCGGCATAACGCTTTGCCTTAAACAGCCGTTCACGCAGAAGCGCGGCAACCGCCATGCGTGTAACCGGCTCCTTCTTGCCGTTCTGACCATAGCAGCCCTTCGGATTTTCACCGAAAGCAATCTTCATCGCGACCGGATACTTGACAATCATGTCGTCCATGCAATCGCCGTAGAGCTTCATTGCGACAAAGCTGCCGCCCAGCACGTTCGCCGAGCCGGGGCCCGTAATCGCGGTCGTCACGCCGCCGCCCAGCGCATTGCCAAACGCTTCGTCACGCGGATTGATGCCGTCAATCGCACGCATCTCCGGCGTCACAGGGCTTGAATACTCGTTGGTATCGTTGCCCTCCCAGCGGCTCGCTTCTTCGTCCACGCCGATATGACAATGCGCGTCAATGAAGCCCGGCGTGACCATGCAGCCGGTCGCGTCATAGACCTGCGTTCCCTCCGGAACATCAAGGTTCTGCCCGACGGCGACAATCTTTCCGCCGTCAATCAGTACCTGTCCGTTTTCGATATCGCCGCCGGTAATCGTCTTGACCAATCCACCCTGAATCAAAATCACGGATGTCATCTCCTTTGTTTATGCCGAAACGCATCTCTGCCGTTTTCGGAAAATTATGATATAAATCTATTCAATTCGTCAACATCCGCCGATATTCCTACCTGCATCTATTCTTTTCACGCTTATCTGATTATGCGTGAATTTCTTTCGCCATCTGTTCGATTTCCGCGCGGTTCTTTTCGCTCATTGCGGAACGAATTGTCACCTGCGTATCGAGAATCGTCATGTTCTTCATGCCTTCCATCGCCGTGCGCATATGCTTGGCTGCCATCGGCGCCCACGTTCCGTTTTCCATAAGCGCAACCGTGCGTCCCTGCAAGCCCTTAATCTTCAAAATGGAAAGGAACGCTTCCATCGCAGGTGCATACGCGCCGTCATAGGTATTCGCGCAAAGCACCATCCGGTCAAAGCGGAAAGCTGCGCTGACCGCATAGCTCTTGTGAACGCGATTCAGATCAATCAACTCAACCTTTTCGCCCAGCTCTTCAAGGCATTTCGCCATATACCTCGCCGCCTCAGCTGTGTGCCCATGGAAGCTGGCAAACGCGACCAGAACGCCCTTCTCCTCCGGCTTCCACGCCGCCCAATGTCCATACAGCTCCAGCGCATGAGCAAGCGCATCGCCGCTGAGCTGCGGTCCATGCAGCGGGCATACGGATGCAATCTCCAACGCCGCCGCCTTTTTGAGAAGCCCCTGAACCTGTACGCCGTATTTGCCGACGATATTCGCATAATAGCGGCGCGCTTCATCTCCCCAATCCGGCGTATACGTCAAGCCGCCGAAGTTGCCGAATCCGTCGGCAGAAAACAGCACCTTTTCCTTTTCCTCGTATTCAACCATGACCTCGGGCCAATGCACCATCGGCGCCATCACAAAATGCAGCGTATGCGTACCCAGCTCTAACGTATCGCCCTCGGCGACGACCCTGCGCGGCAGAGAAATCGGCTCCTCCGCCGTAAACTGGTCAAGGAAGGCAAATGCTTTTGCATTACTGACCAGCGTCAGCTCCGGATGACGACGGCACAGCGCGCCGATTGTTCCCGAATGATCCGGCTCCAAATGGGAGATTACCAGATAGTCGAGCTGCCTTCCCGCGAGCTTTTCATCAAGTCCGTCAAGCCATTCACCCTGCTTCCTGGCATCGACCGTATCCAGCAGGCACAGCTTTTCATCCTCAATCAGGTAGCTGTTGTAGCTGACGCCATTCGGCACGGGATACTGACTCTCGAACAAGTCGATTTCCCGATCCATCACGCTCAGTCTGAAAATGCCCTCCGCCATTTTATCCATAAACATCATCTG
>URJN01000244.1 GCA_900548125.1 uncultured Eubacteriales bacterium | reverse complement strand
GATATTGCGTGCGCTGATTGCCGGTCATTACATTCCCGACGACGTAACCATTCAGGTTCTTGTTCAGGCTCGTGAGCATTTAATCCGCAAAACCTTCGAAGCCGTGCGCGGCGCAAAGAATGTCATCATCCACTTCTATAACTCGACCTCAACCCTCCAGCGCAAGGTCGTCTTCAAAAAAGACATGCAGGGCATCATCGACATCGCTGTTGCCGGTGCCAAGCTGGTGCGTGAGCTGACCGAGGCCGATTGCTCCGGAACAAACTTCCGCTATGAATACTCGCCGGAATCCTTCTCCGGCACGGAGGTGGATTTTGCGGTCGATATCTGTCATCAAGTTATGGAAACGCTCGGTGCAACAAAAGAGCATCCGGTTATTCTCAATCTGCCGAACACGGTTGAAATGTGTACGCCCAACACCTATGCCGACCAAATTGAGTATTTTATTCGCCATCTGCCCAACCGTGAGGCGGCAATCATCTCTGTCCATCCGCATAATGACCGCGGTACAGGCGTTGCCTGTGCAGAATTGTCTATGCTCGCCGGCGCAGACCGCGTCGAAGGCACGCTTTTCGGCAATGGTGAACGCACCGGTAATTTGGATATCGTGACCGTCGCCCTGAACATGTATACGCAGGGCATTGACCCTCAGCTTGATTTCTCCCACATCGACCATGTTCGTGAAATCTACGAACGCTGCACGAAGATGCACGTTCCTGAACGCTGGCCTTATGCCGGAAAACTCGCCTTTACCGCCTTCTCCGGCTCCCATCAGGACGCCATCAACAAAGGACATGAGTACATGCGCGAATCGAAATCTCCGTATTGGGAGATTCCGTATCTGCCGATTGATCCCGCCGATGTCGGACGTGAATATGAGCCGATTATCCGTATCAACAGCCAGTCCGGCAAAGGCGGCGCGGCGTTCATCATGGATCACAACTACGGCTATCACATGCCCAAAGCGATGCACCCTGAATTCGGCGCAGTTGTTCAGGCGGAATGCGACAAGACCGGACGCGAGCTGACAGCAAACGAGGTCTACGAGCTGTTCCACCGGGAATTCCTGAATATCAGCGAACCGTATGCGCTCTCCCGCGCAAAGTTCTACGAGGAAGCCGTCGCGGGAAGTGCTGCCAATATCACGCACTTCTCCGGTGTGTTGAGCGTGCGCGGCGAGTTCATTCAGCTTGAATCCCGCGGAAACGGACCTATTGACGCCTTCTTCAATGCACTCGGTCAGGCGGGCATCGAAGGATATTCCTTCATTTCTTATTCCGAGCATGCAATTTCTATGGGCTCCGATTCTCAGGCTGTCGCTTATATTGAGCTTCGCGTACCGGGCGGACGCCGCATCTTTGGCGTCGGTACGGAGCATAATATCAACTTCGCTTCTGTAAAGGGCATTTTGAGTGCCATCAATCGCTTCGAAAGCGGCATGGCTTGATTCAATCCTGCCTTGATTGCTAAGCCCCAGATACAGGTTGAGCTGCATCTGGGGCTTTTTTCATTCAATAACCGTTTTGCTGATTCTGGCGCAAAGCACCGCCATATCGTCGCCTGCCTCACCCGCACCGACTGCACGCGCAATCAGTTTTTCTCCGACCACCTGCGGATGCAGCCATGCCAGCTTTGCAATATCCTCGCGCAGTGCTGTTTCGCCGCCCGGATAGGCATCCCGTACACCATCCGTCATCATCACAACCACATCACCGACCTGCATCGTCATCCTGAACGAACGGGATTCCACATCGGGAAGCACCCCGACAGGCAGCGTATCCGCGCCAATCGTGCGAACTTCTCCTTCACGCATAACATAGGAAGCGCAAGCTCCCAGCTTTTCAAACGCCGTTTCGCCGGTATGCAGGTCACATACGCATAAATCCATCGTCGCATACATCTCACGACCTGTACACATCAGCATCAGCGCATTGACGACATCCAGTGCCTGTGCGCGTGTGTAACCTGCCCGAAGACTCTCAACCATCAGGGTCAGTGCCGCATGGCTCTCCTGCCTTGCACTTACACCGCTGCCCATGCCATCCGAAAGAGCCAGAACATGGCGTCCGCCCGGAAGCATGCGGGAAACATAGCTGTCTCCCGCAACATCCTCTCCCGAGCGGCTCCTCATCGCCGCGCCAACCTCCATCGTCATCGCCGGTGCCTGCTCAAATACAGCCTGTGTGCCGAGCAGCCCATCCCGCGTACAGGCGCGCATGGGGACACCGCAAGCCGAAGAAACCAGCCTCACAAGCACGGCGGGAGCCAATGCCTCCGGCTTGAGCAGCATGATTTCCATTTTGCCTGACAATCTAAGCGCATATGCTACGCGCACCTCGTCAAAACCCGCTTTCACCAGCGCATAGCGCATGCGTTTATAGGCTTCATCATCCGGATGAATTTCCCCCAGAGTTCGTTCGCATACCTGATGTGCAGCAGCACTTGTTTTCCTCAGTAATCCGATGCACTGTTCGACTATCGGGTTTTCGTCCTGCGGTGCGCCAAGCCCTTCCATCATCTTCGCCGTATCCTCATACAGTTTTGCCCATGAGTGAATCAGGGCGGCACTTCGTACCGCTACCGCCTCAGACTGTGTCATCTCCTCGGATTCATCCTGTTCAATCAAACAGGCTATCCCCGAACGCCGTATGCCTGATAAAATCAAAAACGGAAACACGCCCGGCAAAGCAAACAGCATCCTTCGGATTGCCGCCATATCGCCGCCCATCAGGGTCGTTCCCACTGCCATACCGCAGAGCATCAATAAAACTGTTACGCTCTTTCTGCTGGTTTTAATCTCTCCAGCAAGGAATCCGCCTGCTAAAAGCATCGCGAGCGTCTGCGGGCTTCCCTGCGCCAGCGAAACAACACCGCCCATGATGCCTGCGCAAAGGATTGCCTGCGATGCGCCGCCAATATACGCATGCTCAAGGGTCAGGTACATGGCCAATGCAGCAGCCGGAATCTGTCCTCCGGAAACCGATGCAAGTCCGACAGCCAGTGACGCACAGACTGCCAGAATGCACAGCGGACGTGTGTCCCCGTCCAGCTCGTCACGCCGAGATACGCTCAGTGCCGCACCATCGTAAAGAACGCTGAGACCTGCGCCAGCCGCTGCGGTTAAAACCGTTACAGCGATGGCGTACAAACTGCCGATGCCGGTTACAGCGGCCGCTGTAAGCTGAGCAGCGAATTCAGCCGCTGCCATCGTCATGCGCCCTGTCGGGTTTGCCCATGCTCCGGCACTCAGCCAGAGCAGTGTACAGACAGGCAGTTGCCAGCATCCCGCCAGTGTTCCCATAGCATACTGCGCCGCAAATCCCATCATTACGCCGGTAAAAGCCGCAGGGACACAGAATCCTTGGCGAAGCAGTACAGCAAACATGGCACTTTGGCAGCAGTATCCTCCGCCCGGAAGTTCCGCCATAGACAGCAGTGCCATCATCGCCGCGCAAAGAATCCGTTGAACCCATGTACCGCGCTCACGCAGCGTCCTTTCAATTCCAGAGAGAAACCCTCCGCATCCCCCTTGCATGATAACCGTTTCCCGAACCACTGCCACTCCCCCCATTTTCATCGGTTTGTGGCTTCATTGTATAGCGTCAACCATCCTCATGCTGTCGGTTCCCACCGCAAATTCAATCAACTCTGTGACAAGTTCATTCACATATTCTCGCAAAACAGACACCTCAGCCGCTGATAACCACGCC
>URJN01000243.1 GCA_900548125.1 uncultured Eubacteriales bacterium | reverse complement strand
AAGACGGTTCGCCCCGCAATGAGGCGAACCGTCTTGCTATGGGTGTGGTCAGCAGGAGAACTTGCCGCGAACCTGAGCAATCTGTTGAGCGTCGGCTTGCTGGGTCTGATACCAGCCGCGAGAGGACATTTCACCGTAGATTTGCGACTGCATGTCCAGACTTTCGCCCAGCGCACTGTCAAATGTCTGGTGGACATTCGGCGTATCGGATTCGATGGCACCGTGCAGATAGAGGTCGCAGACGCCTTTGGTCGTCAGAAGAAGGTCTTCCATGATTTTCTGGTCGTTGTTCATTGCGCTTTCCTCCTTATACCAGACCCATCAAGTGGTTGAATAGCTGCTTGTGCGCGTTGTGCAGCTGGCGTGCGCAGGCTTTTAGCTGTGGGTCGGTCAGCGCACGTTCCGCATCCTGACACTGTGCCATCAGAAATTGCTCGTGTCCGAGCGCATCTTCAATGTAAAGCAGTTCCTTGGGACTCATCAAAAACACCTCCGAGGAGCAGTATGTGCATTTGAAAGAAAAAAATCCTTGACAAATCCCGCCAATATGATATAATAGATTCTGCTTGAAGGCAGTGTGTTTTCAATCGGGGTGTAGCGCAGTTTGGTAGCGTGCTTGAATGGGGTTCAAGAGGCCGTGAGTTCGAATCTCGCCACTCCGACCAGAAGGATAGTCCTGATTTTCTGATGAGAATCAGGGCTTTTCTTTTTATATCAAAAGCGCGATGAGCCGCCGGATGAACAAACGCAGGTTTCAGACGCTAAGAAAGCCGCCTGCGGTCTGCAAGGGCTGTCCTTGCCAACCTTCCCTGTGCTGTGTTACAATAAGCGGGTTGAAAGTGTTAAACACGAAGATTAGATTTGTGGATTACAAGGAAACAAACCGGCATCGTGCCGAAAGAAAAAGGGGGAGGGAACGCATGGCGTTTTGCTCGTTTGATGACAGCGCCGCGCTGTTTGATTCCACGCCCGTGGAAAATATGTTTATTACCGAATATATGCTCCGCGCACCGGGAGACTTTGTTAAGGTCTATCTCTATGCGCTGATGCTGTGCTATCATCCGACACCGCGCATGTCCCTTTCTTCAATGGCGAAGGATTTGGATATGCAGGAGGAAGACGTTGACCGCGCGTTTAAATACTGGGCGCGGGACGGGCTGGTGCGTCAGGTGGGCGACAATCCGGTGACGTATTCGCTTTATAATCTAAAGCAGCTGACGCTGACAAGAGCCGAAAACCCCGGAGATAAGCTGTATAATCAGCAGACAGCTCAGTTTATTGAGGAAGCGGAGCGTATTCTCAAGCGGACGCTCCTTCCCGAGGAAACCAATCTGATTAACGACTGGGTGCAGGTGTTTGAGCTTCCGGAAGAGGTTGTGTTGATGCTGCTTCAAATCGAGATGGAGAACAGCCGCGGGCGCGTATCCATCAAGATTGCGGATCGGCGCGCGAAAGAATGGGCGCAGAGCGGCGTGCGCACGGTTGAGGACGTCGAAAAGATTATCGTGCTTGGCAAGGAGCGTGAACAGCAGCTCCGCAGACTGCTTGCCAGACTGGGACAGCGGCGCGCGCCCAGCGAAGACGAGAGACAGATGTACAAGCTGTGGATTGACGAATGGGGCTTTACGCCGGAAGCCATTCAGGAGGCATGCCGCGAAACGACGAAGGGAACGCCGACGATGGCATATCTGAACGGCATATTGATGCGCCAGCACCAGCTGGGAAGGCACGAGGTTCAGGCACTGGAAGCCGGCATGCAGAAAGAAAAGGAAGCCCGCGATTTCGCCCGCGACGTATACGCGGGGCTTGGACGCACAGGCATCACGCCGTCGCAGGATGACCTCGCGGCAATCAGCGCATGGCGCGAGCAGGGCGCGAGTGACGAGCTGATTATGATGGCGGTTTCGGCGGCGCACAGACGCGCGGGCGGCGGCAACATGGACGATGTCGATGCGTATCTGCAAAACTGGCGTCAGCGCGGCATGAACACGCCGGATGCTGTTCGAGCTGAATCTGCGCGTGTGCGGATGCTCAACGGCCAGCTGAGGGAGATTTACGCCGCGGCGGGCATGGATAAGCGTCCTAATGTGTCGGACAGGGAGCTGCTCTGCCGCTGGGCGGGCGATATGGGCATGAGTCAGGAGCTGATTTTGCTTGCGGCGGAATATGCGCGCGGCGCAGGTTCGCCGATGATGCTCATGAATACTGTGCTGGGCAACTGGAAGCGCGCGGGCATCGCTACGCCGGAAGCCGCAAGGCAGGAGCATGAGGAGCATCTGCGCGGCGCATCCAAGCCGCCAATGCAGGCAGGAGCAGCACCGAACGGACAAGGCGCGTTTATCAGGCACAATTACACGCAGGACGATTATAACCGCATGGTCGTGGATTTGGACGAGGAGGATAACTGATGCTCAGCCGTGAAAATGTGACCCGCGAAGTGCTTTCTGAGATGGAAAACCAGCGCGTCAGAAATCTGACTGAAGAAAAGCGGCGGCGCGACGAAGCCGAGAAAAAAAGTCCGGTGATTGCTGAATTGCTTGCGCAGAGACAGAGGCTCTTGTTTTCCGGCATGCGTCAGGCATTTGCTTCCCCCGCAAGTGCGGCGAAGATATCTGCATCCATGAAGACACAGATGGAGCAAATGAACGAAAAACTGAGAGTTGAGCTGAAAAATTGCGGATTTGCTGAGGATTATTTGCAGCCGGTCTACCGCTGCCCGCTGTGCAAGGATACGGGCTATGTCGGTGAACCGGTGCATGAGCAATGCGCTTGCTTAAAGCGTGCGGTTCTCAATCGGCTCTATGATAATGATGGCTTGCAGGGGCTGAAAACGCAGAATTTTGAAACCTTTCGTGAAGATATATTTCCGGATGTTCCGCTTGAAGGCAAAAAAGGAACCCAGCGCGCGTATATCCGCAAGATTCGCCAGATTTGCGAGCAGTATGCGGATGCGTTTGACCCGTCGGAGGGAAAAGGGGTTTTGCTTTACGGTGCGTCCGGATTGGGTAAGACATTTCTGCTCAACTGCATCGCTCAGCGTGTGCTGGAGCGAGGCTACTCGGTCGTCGTGATTTCCGCATACAAGCTGACAGAGGTGCTCAGACGCTATCTGTTCAACGGCGAGGGCGCAGAACAGGTGCAGGATATTCTGACCTGTGACCTGTTGGCGATTGACGATTTGGGAAGTGAACCGATGATGCGCAGTGTGACGGTCGGCTCGATTTATCATGTTGTCAGCGAACGTCATAACGCTATGCGTCCAATGGTAATCTCGACCAACTGCTCTGTACAGCAGCTCTATGAAAAATATGAAGACCGCATTGCCGCAAGGCTCTGCGATCAGGGAAGAATGATGATTCTCGGTTTCGTCGGCGATGATGTCCGCAAATATGCTTACAGATAATCCCGCGTGTTCGCAGCAAACTGCCTTGCACGATGAATCATGCCGTTCGTCAGCGTAATGCCTGAAAGGAAGCGTTCCATGCGGCTTTAAACTGTATTGCCTGCGTATGCGGAGATATGGAGGCACGGAAACATGGTCTACTTGCAGTCGTTCTCCTTTCCGGATGACGGGCAGGAGTTTGATTTCATCCTGAATGAAAAGAGAAAATGTTATACGTCGTTTTACCCGTTCAAGATATTGTCAAGGCATCGGTTTGAACGAGTCGATTTTGAGCCGATTACGATTTTTTATGGCGGAAACGGTTCGGGAAAATCGACTGC
>URJN01000242.1 GCA_900548125.1 uncultured Eubacteriales bacterium | reverse complement strand
TGTCTACAGTCTGAAGCGGGCTGAACCCGCCTTCACCTCCGCCGAAGTCTGCCACGCATCAAAGTCTTGCTCACGCGGGCGATTTTACGCAATTTCCTATACGTTAAAAAAAAAGGAATCGCCAAGCTCAGCGATTCCAGCAAAGAGAGGTTTTTCTTATGAAGCGCGATCGTAAAACATTCTACATCTGCCTGACCGGTCTGATGGCGGCGCTTGCCTGCGTCTCCAACTACATCAGCATCGCCACGCCCGCTTCCCGCATTCACATCGGCAACGCTGTCTGCGTGCTGAGTGGTCTGCTGCTCGGACCGCTGTACGGCTTCTTCGCCGCCGCAATTGGCAACGGTCTGTTTGACATCATCGGCGGCTACGGCATGGAATTCATCATCACCTTTATCAACAAGGGTGCTATTGCGCTAGTCACCGGTCTGATTGCCTACAAAGCCGCTTCCAAGGAAACGCTTGACGGCAGGGATCACGCCCGCATTATCGTCGGCAGCGTCCTCGGCGCGCTGACCTACACCGCGCTGTACCTGCTCAAATCCTATCTGACCCTGCGCTTCACGACCGGCGCCGTTGATCCGGTCGCTGTTCAGGCGACGATGCTCTCCAAGGCGGCTTCCAGCCTGTTCAACGCGGCGTTCGCCTTTATCGTTGCGCCGATTTTCTTCAATGTCCTGCGCAAGCCGCTCCGCGGTCTGGGGCTGTACGCCTGATTACAGCCTTTCGCCCCATTTGATTTTCCTGACCCGCTTCCAAAGCGGGTCTTTTTTGGTTACGGTGAGCAGCTTCTCCCCCGCTTCCCCGCAGACCGGAACGGTAATGCGCCCCGGCGCAATCTGAGCATGGCGCAGGACGCGCATCCGGCAGGCATGCTTCGGCTCTTGACGGGTCAGCACCAGATAGCTGAACTTTTCATCTTCAAACGGTGCGTCGCCGCCCTTGAGGGCTTTATGCAGCCTGGTTCGCTGTACGCGCACGGCGAAGTGACACCAGTTTTCCCCCGTCATCGGGCAATCGACGCTCCCCTGCGGACAGGGCGCGGCGACATAGGCGCCCAGCACCGTCAGCCTTTCGCGCACGGCGCGCAGATTGGCAAACCCCTGCGGCGTTCCCGGCTCAATCAGCACGAGCATCTGCCCGCAAGCGTTCCAAAGCCTTTCGGCAACGCTCAGGCGCATGCCCGCTTCCAGCTCGCCGAGCATATAGCCCTCGCAGACCAGTTCCGCCTGCGGCAGAGCCGCGCTCCCCGTCAAATCGCAGGCATCCCATCGGGGCTGCACGCCGCACGCCTGCCGCGTCAGCTTTTCGCCGACGGTGCGCATGGCGGCTTCTCTTTCCAGACAGGCCGCTTCCTTCAATTCAAGCAGCGAATCCGCCGCAAACGTGACCGCGCCCGTTCCCGCGCCGCAGTCGAGCATGGTTTCCGGATGCAGTCCGCTCGCCTCGATTGCTTCGGAAAGCGCAAAATACGCCGCCGCATACGTCGCGGGCATACGCGCCGCTGCATACGCCGCCGCCTCGCCCTCGGCGGTCAGCAGGCGTTTCCCCTCACCCGTGCGCAGGCGATAGGCTTCGCTGATGGCGCGCGCATCCTTTTCGAGTTTTTCCTTCGCGTAACCGGAAACAAGCGTTTCCAGCGCGCTTTGCAGCTTTATCGGCAAATCAGCCATGTTTTTCCTCCGTCAGCAGCTTCTTATTTTTGAAAAAAAGCTGCCGCGCATCCCCTTTCCGCTGCCTCGCTCCTCTCTTTGAGAACGGATGCGAAGCACTCGGAAGGTTCTGTACAGCAGCTCCTTTGATTTTAACCCTTGACGCCGCCCATTGCAACGCCCTCTACAAACTGCTTTTGCAGGAAAACGTAGAGCATGAACGGGAAAACGAAGGTCAGCGTCGCGCCTGCCATAACCATGCCATAGTTGGTGGTCTGGTTGCTGCTCAGCGTCGCCATCGTAATCGTCAAAACGTTCATGGAAGAACGGGTGTTGATAATCAGCGGCCAGAGGAAGTTATTCCACGCGCCGTTGAACGTGAAAATCGTCAGCGTAATCAGCGCAGGCTGCACCAGCGGCAGAACGATGGTTACAAACCGGCGAACCTCGCCGCAGCCGTCGATTTCCGCCGCCTCCAGCAGCTCGTTGGGCAAACCCTCCATGAACTGACGCATCAGGAAAATACCGAACGCGCCGACCATCGGCAGAATCAATGCCCGATATGTATTCGTCCAGCCCAATGCGTTGATCATCAGGAACATCGGGATGAGCGTCACCTGACCGGGAATCATCATCGTCGCCAGATAGCCCTGAAAGAGCGTTTCCTTGCCGGGAATGGGCTTTTTCGCAAAGCCGTAACCCGCCATGCTCGCCACGATATCCACCAGCAGGCAGGAGCCGACGACCGTCACCACGCTGTTCCACAGCGCGCGTCCGAAGTTTCTCTCAAAAATCGCGTAATAGTAATTGCTCAGGTTCGGATGGATATCGCTCAGCTTGATATAGAGCGATTCGGAATCCGTAAACGATACGAGAATCATATAAACCAGCGGCGTCAGACACATCACGGCGAAGAGCGTAACGAGAATGACACCCAGCACAGACCAGACTGTCCACTTCTTATTCTTCTTCATGCCGTTTCTTTCTCCTTAAACAAAAGCGTTTGAACCGCATGGATGACGAGGATGATGACCAGCAGCACGATTGCCAGCGCACAGGCATAGCCGATTCGCTTATCCTGGAAAGCGTAGGTATAAATCATGTAAGCCACCGTATAGGTCGAGCGTCCGGGTCCGCCGCCCGTCATCTTGTAAACGAGGTCAAAAACCTGGAACGAGCCGATGATGCCCAGCGTCACAATCATATAGGTGATCGGCTTGAGAATCGGCATCGTGATATACCAGAAACGCTGCGCCGCGTTCGCACCGTCTACAATAGCCGCCTCGCGAACCTCCGTCGAAACGTTCATAATGCCCGCGTAATAGATGACCATGTAGTAGCCCGTATTTTTCCATACGGCGACCGCCGCAACGCTTGCCAGCGCGGTTTTCTTTCCGCCCAGGAAGTTGACCGGCGCAGCGCCGAACAGCCCCAGCAGCTGATTGATTAAACCGCCGTCCGTCTTATACATGATGCTCCAGACCGTCGCAGACGCGATGAGCGAAATGATGACCGGAATAAAGATTACGCTCCGCAGGAACGAGCCGTAGCGGTTTTGCAGCCGATCGGCGATAAACGCGGCGACCAGCAGCGCAAGAATGGTCTGCACAGGCACGGTCATCAGCACATACCTGAGCGTATTGATCATTGCCTCGCGCAGAGCCTTGTTGGCAAACAGCTTCTGGAAGTTCTCAAGACCAATCCACGTCGGCGTGCCAACCATGTTGTATTTGCAGAAAGCCAGGAACAGCGATACAAAGATAGGAATCACGTTGAAAATCATCATCAGGATGAAGCTCGGCGCGATGTATGCCATTCCAATCAGCACCTGTCTCCGCTCTCTTTTGCCTGCCAGGGTCCTGCGTTTGTTCATTGCCTGAGCGCTCATAGGGAATTCCGTCACCTCCGCAGATGAAAAAAGTAGATGTCTTATTTCAGATACGAGGCTGTCAGGTTTTAAACCGGATATTTCAAAAGCAAACCCCAAGCATTCTCGGGATACGGAGATCGGAAGAGCACACGTCTGAACTCCAGTCACCGATGTATCTCGTATGCCGTCTTCTGCTTGAAAAAAAAAA
>URJN01000241.1 GCA_900548125.1 uncultured Eubacteriales bacterium | reverse complement strand
GTTGCATTTTGTCACAAAAAGTCGTATAATTAGAAATAATCTTATGAATTAAACGGCTTTTATGGAGGATAAGCAATGAAAAAAGCGGGAAAAGCCGCGCTGATGGTCATGGGTGCCTGCGCGGCGGTTGTCGTATTGGGACGATATGTGGTGGTGCCGCTGCTGGTGTTGCTGCCGCATTGAAAAACGGAAAGGAATAACGAAATTGAAAGCGTTTTTGAAATGGCTGGGGCGCGTAGTGGGGACGGCAATGTGTCTGGTGCTGGTCATCGTCATGCTTCCGTATGCGTCACGCTGGGCGGCAAAGCTCATTCCGGATTTGACGGGCGCGGCGATGACGACGTCCGCGACGCTGAGCCGTAAATTGGCGCAGAGCGCGCGGCTGGAATGTATACAGGCAGACAGGGAAGGCATATTGGAATCGAACGTCGATGCGCTGCTGATTGGCACGGTTCAGTCGGTGCAGATTGCTTATGATTACCACGCCAGCATCGGAATTGATTTATCCAAGGTGGAGATTCGCACAGAGGGAAGCCGGATTACGCTGAGGCTTCCGGAAATGGAAGTGATTTCCGACAGCCTGACGCCGACAAAAATCGACCGGAAGGATTTCTGGTATCCCTTGACCGATGAGCGGCGGGAAAAGCTGCTCGAGGACGAGCGGACAGCCTGCCGCACCGCGGAGCTTGAAGCCGCGCAGACGGAGGATGGCTGGGCGTATGTCATCGCCGCACTGGAAAGCACGGTCAGCGGCTGGATAAGCGAGGAAAGCCCGCGTCTGATCCTTCAGTATGAACATCCATAAGCAGGCGGATCCGCGCGTGTTTTAGCCGAGGTCAACCCTTACGTCATTTTCGATTCATCAAAAACAGCTCCGGTTCGCCTTCTTACGGCAGAATCGGAGCTGTTTTGTGGATTAAAGCTGAACTTCTCCGGCGACAGCGGAGGCGGCATCCGCCATGAGCGGATTTTCGACGGCTTCAATGTTGCCTTCGTCGCACAGCTGTGCCGCTTTGGAATCAAACGGAAGCTGAGCCAATACCGGCAGATGAAGCTCGGCTGCTTCCTGCGCGATGCGGGACTTGCCGAACAGCTCGATGCGCTTGCCGCAATCCGGACAGAGCGCATAGGACATGTTTTCAACCAGACCGAGTACCGGAATATTCATCATCTTCGCCATGTTGACGGCTTTGCGGACGATCATGCCGACCAGATCCTGCGGCGTAGACACGACGACAACGCCGTCAAGCGGGATGCTCTGGAAAACGGTCAGCGGAACGTCGCCGGTTCCCGGAGGCATGTCGATGACCATCACATCAAGCTCGCCCCAGGAAACATCCTCCCAGAACTGCTTGACAGCACCGGCGATGACAGGACCGCGCCAGATGACCGGCGCATCATCGCTCTCGAGCATCAGGTTGATGCTCATGACTTTGATCCCCTTTTCGGTTTCGGCGGGGAAGATATGTTCGCCGTCACCCATCGCTTTATCGTGGATGCCGAACATGCGCGGGATGGACGGGCCGGTGATATCAGCGTCAAGCACGCCGACACGGTAACCCATGCGGCTGAGCATGACTGCCAGTTCGCCGGAAACGAGGGACTTGCCTACGCCGCCCTTGCCGCTGACAACGCCGATGACCTTGCGAACCTTCGGCTGTTCTTTTTTTTCTTCCGGTTGCTGATTGTGGTTGTGGCTGCATCCGGCGCACGCGGGCTTGGTGCCGCATTCGCTGGGTTCACAACCCTGCTTAATTTGGTCAGACACGGAAATTTACTCCTTTCGGACAGACATGGATTCTGCTATAATACATAGAGCGGAAGCGTGTCTGTAAGATACAACTATTATCATACCATGAATTGCAAAAAAAGCAAGGCTAAATCAAGAATAGTTCGCGGAAGGATGATGGAATCATGCGGTTTGGAACGATATGCGCGGCGATGACGGCGGCGTTTTTATTTTTTGCGGGGAGCGCGTGCGCACAGGAGATGGACGCGGCGGTGATGCGCAGCTGGATGAATCAATTTGCGGATGCGCTGGATATGCTGACGCCGCTCAACGATTCGACGCAGACGGTCGATCCGGCACGCCCGGGGGAATATCTGATTGAATACGAATTCGGTACAGTGACGGCAACGACGCCGCAGACGCCGAATGCTGAAGATATTCTGGAAATCGACGTTCGCACACAGCAGGTGACGGATTGCCGCGGAACGCGCGTCGGCGTATCGCTTCAAGATGCGCTGGGCGGCATACAAATTCCGCAGACGGACGCGAATCTGGCTGTGCTGAGCGTACAGGAGAGCGGCATCGGCTGGTGCTGGGCGTATGTGGGAGACGGAAACGTATACGGCGTGGAATGGATGACGTATGACACGGGAAACCCGACCGATGTAACGGAATATACGCTGACCTATATTCTGTCACCGGAGAGAATGGTCAGTGCGATTCGAATCAAAACGGCTGCCTCTACGCAGGCACAGGCAGAAACCGGCTTGCAGACAGCGATGGAAATGGAAGAAAAGCAGCAGGGCAATGCGCTGCTTTGTCTGCAAAATCAAGCGGCTGTTTTGACGGAAAACGACATGACGGTCATGAATACGAAGGCACTCGATATTCCGGTCTATGAGTGGATTGCGGCGATGGGCGAGCCGGTCGAGATGCAGACGCTTCCGGCAGGCGGCGGCCGTCTTTTGCTGTATGAAGGCGCGGCGGTTACGCTCGGGCTGGATGAGGCAACGGGTGTTGAGGTGGTGCAGGGCATCAGCGTGACAGGTTCCGGACTGACCGGACCGCGCGGGCTTTATGTGGGAATGAGCCTTTCGGAAGCGGTGGCTTGCTTCCGCTGCGACAGGGATATGGGCGCAGACGGCGGCATTCTCTATATTGAAGGAGAGGCATACGGCGAGCCGCCGTTTGGAGAGATGACGGCGATGCGGTCAGGCACGGCAACGGTTCGCTATGCCTGCATGATGAAGTCGGGTAAGACCGGCTGGCTGGAAGTGGGCATAGAAAATGGAAGCGTCAGCTATTGGCATATGTACGAAGCAAAAGAGGGGGCGTTGAGCGGTGTGTGATGAAGAAAGATTTGTATTAAGAAACGCGCGGCATTTGGCGGCGGACTATATGAAAGCTATTTTAAGGCATGGGGATGTCGCCGTGGACGCGACGATGGGCAACGGCAAGGATACGCAGTTCTTATGCGAGCTTGTCGGCGAGGAAGGACATGTCTATGCGTTTGACGTTCAGAAGGAAGCGGTTGAGCGCACGGCGGCAAGGCTGAAGGAAGCGGGATATGAAAATCGGGCGACGCTGCTGCTTGCCGGTCATGAAACGATGAAGGAGCATGTCAAAAGCGCGCCGCGCGTGGTGATGTTCAATCTGGGCTGGCTGCCGGGTGCGGAGCACATCGTGACGACAAAGACGGAAACGACGCTGACGGCGGTGCAGGCGGCGATTGAGTTGATTGTGCCTGGCGGATTTGTCAGCATTTGCGTCTATCCCGGACACGAAGAAGGGACGAAAGAGCTGCATGCGCTGCTGGATTGGGCGGGCAAGCTGTCTGTTCGCGAGTACAATGTGCTGCATCATGCGTTTATCAACGCACGGGAAGGAACGCCGGAGTTGATTTTGATTCAGAAGAATTAAGTTCCTGACCTTTTACGACAAAACTTTAACAAATTCACCGAAATGCGTCATCAGACGTTTGAAAATTGACACGGATGTTAAGAATGTATCTTTTT
>URJN01000240.1 GCA_900548125.1 uncultured Eubacteriales bacterium | reverse complement strand
GGGGGGAGAATAGCTTTTTGTCTACAGTCTGAAGCGGGCTGCGCCTGCCTTCACCTTCGCCAAAGTCCGCCACGCATCAAAGTCCTGCTCATGCGGGCAATTTTACGCAATTTCCCATACGTCAAAAAATCTCCCTTGCGGACGCGAACGCCGCAAAGGAGATTCTTTTATTATCCCAGCGTTTCCACCGCGCACACGGTCAGCACGCCGTCTTTAACCGTAAACCGGACATTTTTTCCGGCAAACGCCACGCCATACACGCGCTCCGGATCGCTCTGGTAGGAAGGTCTCGGGTCGTGCGCAAGCACGCCGCGCAACGCCTGCCGATGATCCGGCGCGATGGCTTCCTCCAGCTCCGCCGGAAAGACGACTTCCAGCCCGTCATGCTCATGAGCCGCGGCAAATCCGCCCGTCGCATCCGGATGGCAATCCGCGTAAGGGAGATAGGGCTTGATATCGTAAATCGGCGTGCCATCCATCAGATCGGCGCCGCCGACGACGAGAACCGTTCCCTCCGAGGCATGCGTTTCAACGCCCACGAGCGTCACGCTCGAAAGCCCGATGGGATTCGGGCGAAAGGGAGAGCGGGTCGCAAACACGCCCATGCGCGTGTTGCCGCCCAGCCTCGGCGGGCGGACGGTCGGCGACCACGAATCCCGCTCGCACTCGGAAAAGCCCCAGATGAGCCAGAGGTGGGAAAAACCCTCGATGCCGCGCAGGGCGGCTTCATTGCGATATTCCGGCTCAAAGACGATTTTCGCTCGGGTTTCGGGCACGACGCCGCTCTGCCGCGGAATGCCGAATTTTTCCGGAAAGTCGCTTCGGATTCTTGCGATGATTTTCAGCTGATTCATGGTATTCAGAACACACCGAAGCTCCTGCCGCGGCGCATCCCCTTCCTCCGTTTTACTTGACCAGCACAGACGGCACTTCTACGCCGGAGTCATGCATCGTTTGCAGCATATGCCGCTGCGCCGCCATGCGCGCACGCTCGCTGTCATGCTCCAGTATACCGCGGTACATCTCCAAATGGCACTGGCTGGCACGCTGATAGCTGCCCTCCACGCGGCGGGTGTGATGATAGCCCGCCTGAATAGACTCATGAATCGTCGGCAGCAGGCGCATCATGACGTCGTTCCCCGTGCACTGCGCAATCACGGAATGGAATTCAAAATCGTAGGGCGTGTAATCCTCTCCGTGCAGATAGGCATTATCCATTTTATCCAACAGCGTCTTCATCATCGCCAGCTGTCTGTCCTGTCTGCGGATAGCGGCAAGCGCGGCGACGCTCGGCTCAATCAAAAGCCGCGTTTCAAGCAGCTGCGCAATCAATTCCTCCTGATCGGCAAAGCGCAGTCCCAGCGGATCATGGGCAAGCCCCGGCATCGCGCAAAGGAATGTTCCCTGTCCCTGACGGATATCCACGATATGCTCCGTCTGAAGAATCTTGACCGCCTCGCGCACCGTCGAGCGGCTCACGCCGAACCGCTCCATCAATTCCGCCTCGGCGGGCAGCTTCGCGCCGGTCTTCAGGGATTCCTGAATGATCATTTCTCTGAGTTTATCGGCAACCTGTTCAGGTAATTTCCGTGTTTTTCTAACCGTTTCCATCTTCTTGCAAAGCCTTTCCTTCCAGATTTCATGCTTATTTTATTGTTATGATTCTACCATACTTCTCTTTTTTTCTCAACCTTTTCGTTTTTCTGCTCTGCGGCGCGCGTTTTCTCCCCGCCGTTCTTGACATTCCGGATGCGCTTCTTTATAATGAATACTGAGTTTTTGTGTTAGTCGGGCGTTAGCTTTTCGCCCCCATTAAAACCAAGCGTCAGGAGGAATATCATGGATCTGAAAGCGCTCAAGGCGCAGTGCACCGTGATCCGTCGGGACATCATCACCATGCTGGAAAAGTCCGGCTCCGGTCATCCGGGCGGATCGCTTTCCGCGGTAGAGATCATGGCCGCGCTCTACGGATATAAGATGAAAAACGACCCTGCCCGTCCGCAGATGCCCGAACGCGACCGCTTCGTACTCAGCAAGGGACATGCAGCCCCGTGTCTGTATGCCACGCTTGCCAATTTCGGCTATTTCCCCAAATCCGAATATGACCACCTGCGTCAGCTCGGCGGCATGCTTCAGGGTCATCCCGACCGCAAGAAGTGCCCCGGCGTCGAGGCCTCGACCGGTTCTCTGGGACAGGGCGTATCCGTCGCGGTGGGCATGGCTCTCGGCTTAAAGCATCAGGGCGGAAGCCAGCAGGTCTATACGCTGCTGGGCGACGGCGAATGTCAGGAAGGCATGGTCTGGGAAGCGTTTATGGCGGCGGCGCACTATAAGCTGGACAACCTGACCATCTTCATCGACTGGAACGGCTTGCAGATCGACGGCAGAAACGACGACGTCATGAGTCTGGGCGATTTCCCGGGCAAGCTGCGCGCCTTCGGTCTTGACGTCATCGAGGTAGCCGACGGCAACGACCTTGAACAGGTCATCGCCGCACTGGATGTGCCGCATCTTCCCGGCAAGCCGCGCTGCATCCTGTGCCACACCGTCAAGGGCAAGGGCGTATCCTTCATGGAGAACGAGGCTGGCTGGCACGGCAAAGCCCCGAACCATGAGCAGGCCGCCCAGGCACTCAAGGAACTGGAGGGCTGAGCATGAGTGAGAAAAAAGCTACGCGCGTAGGCTACGGCGAAGCGCTTGTCGCCTTGGGCGCAGAAAACGATAAGGTGGTCGTGCTGGACGCCGACCTTTCCTGCTCGACGATGACCAACGGATTCGCCAAGGCTTATCCCGATCGTTTCTTTGACTGCGGCATTGCGGAAGCAAACATGGTGACGATGGCGGCGGGTCTTTCCTCTACCGGACTGATCCCCTTCTGCTCCACGTTTGCCGTTTTCGCCAGCCGCTGCTACGAGCAGATTCGCAACGGCGTCTGCTATCCGAAGCTGAACGTCAAATTTGCCTTCACGCATGCCGGCATCACCGTCGGCGAAGACGGCGCAACCCATCAGGCGATTGAAGACATCGCCATCATGCGCGCGCTGCCGGGCATGACCATCCTCTGCCCGTGTGACGCGGAGGAAGCGGGACGCGCGGTTCGCGCCGCCGCCGCGATGGAGGGTCCGGTCTATCTGCGCCTGGCGCGTCTGGCAACGCCGGTCTTTTCGGCGGGCATGCCGTTTGAAATCGGCAAGGCAAACATCATGCGCGAGGGCGGCGATGTTGCGCTCATCACCTGTGGTCTGATGGTCGAAGCGTGCATGAACGCCGCGGAGCTGCTGGAAAAGAAGGGCATTCACGCAACCGTCGTCAACATGCACACCATCAAGCCGCTGGACGAAGCCCTCGTGCGCGAGCTGGCGGTCAAGATGCCGCTGTACACCGTGGAAGAACATTCCATCATCGGCGGCTTGGGCGATGCGGTTGCGGCAGTTGTCGCCGAGCATGGTGGACGGCTGCACAAGATCGGCTTGAACGACTGCTTCGGTCAGTCCGGAAAGCCCGCCGAGCTGCTCGACTTCTACGGTCTGACGCCGGAAAAAATCGCCGCGCGCATCGAAAGCACGCTGAAATAAGGCGGCAGGATTTTACGCTGTTTCCGCAGAAGAAACGTTTTTCAATCCACAGCGCACAACGATGTGCTGTGGATTTTTTTGAACCCCGAAACAAAGGATTTCATCAAAGAAGCGCGAATATAGAATAAGTATGAATTTGCCCTTTTATACCGTTTTAGCGGGAAGAGGGGG
>URJN01000239.1 GCA_900548125.1 uncultured Eubacteriales bacterium | reverse complement strand
GGGCACAAGATATTGGGTCATCATAAAGCCGATCTCCCCGTCAATCAGCACATGGCACCATTCTCCCGCTATGCCCAGCACATAAACCTGCGTTCCGTTCGGATACAGTGCCACCGCGTTAACATGGGTCGAAGCTTGTCTTCGCAGATTAGCACCCTGCCCATTGAGATTTTGAATCGTCACTTTGGGCAGCATTTCGGTTTGCTGGTCTTTGGGCGTGTTAAAATCGAGGAATTCATTCCGCATATATCCTTCAAGGTTGCCGATTCGAACCCGGCTCCATCCGTCATTCCCTTTTTGAACGATTGCAACCATACATCCATTGTAATATTTGCCGAGCGACGCACTGTTTTCCGTTTTTTCTACGCGCAGATTCAGTCGATCCGTCGAAATCGGATTATGAACCTGCGCCGTCGCATAGCCGTCGTAGTAATTGCCCGTCCGCTGTTCCAGCACCGAACAGTCAGCCGATACAAAGCCGGTATATTCCCGAATCTGAACGTGCCACCATTTCGACGTAAAGCCCAGAAGCGTCACCGTTTCGCCATAGCCATACATGTCATAAGCTCCGTTTACATCGCGGGATTGATAAAGCTCCCACGCGCTGCTTGTAGAGGTATACGTCGGCATAGCGGTCGCAATCGCCTGCGTGTTGTCATATTGCAGATATGCCTTCATCATATACCCTTCGGTCACTCCGCGATTGCCGATTCGAACGCGAACCCATCCGTTGTTCAGTTCTTCAAGGATTTGAACCTCAACGCCGTTGTAATACCTGCCCAGCGATTCTGCTTCCCTGTTCGGCGCAGCGCGCAAATTCAGCCGATCTGCGGCGTTAGGATTATGCACGACCGCATAGGCGTTGCCGCCGTCCGCCCAAGCCGTACAGCAAGTGAAAATCATGCTCATCAAAAGCATTCCGAGAATTCCGATGCGTTTCATTGATTCATCCGCCTTTCCCAATAAAACATACAGTATCATAAGTTCAACGAAGTATCATTGTCTATGATAAAAACGAATGTTCTTTCCATTTTCTTCCCTGAAAATCAAAAAGCCCCCTCTTTCGAGGGAGCTGACGCGCTTTCGCGCGTGTATAAACGTCAGTGCTTCTTGGTGAGCGGAGTCAGATGCCAGATCAGGTCGTTGTATTCGCGAATCGTGCGGTCAGAGGAGAAGATGCCGCTCTTGGCGACGTTGATGATCTCCTTGCGCGTCCACGCCTTCTGGTCGAGATAATCCGTACCCAGACGGCTCTGCGCCTGCTGGTAAGAACCGAAGTCCTTCAGCACCAGATACGGGTCAGCCATGCCGCCGTTGTCGCTGAAGACCAGCGCACGGTACAGACCCTCGAACATCTTCGGGTTCTCCGGCGTCAGGCTGCCGTCAAACATCATGTTGAGCGCACGGCGAAGCTCCGCGTTCGTCTCATAGATATCCAGCGAACGATACGTTCCCGCCGCATACAGAGCCTCGACCTCGTTGGAACGCATGCCGAAGATGTAGCAGTTGTCCTCGCCGACCAAATCCGCGATTTCCACGTTCGCGCCGTCCAGCGTACCGATAGTCACGGCGCCGTTCATCATGAACTTCATGTTGCCCGTGCCGCTGGCTTCCTTGGACGCGGTGGAGAGCTGCTCGCTGACCTCGCTCGCCGGAATCAGCATTTCCGCCGTCGATACGTTGTAGTTCTGGAGGAAAACGATGCGAATCATCTTGCTGGCGCGCTCGTGAGAAGCAACCTTCGCGGCAAGCACGTTGATGAAGTGGATGATTTCCTTGGCGCGGCGATAGCCCGGAGCCGCCTTTGCGCCGAAGATGAAGGTGCGCGGCACCATCGTGTAGTTCGGATCGTCGCAGATGCGGTTGTACAGCACGAGGATGTGCAGCGCATTGAGCAGCTGACGCTTATACTCATGCAGACGCTTGACCTGCACGTCGAACATCATCGTCGGATCCAGCTCGATGCCCTGATGACGGTAAATCCAGCGGCTGAAACGCTCCTTGTTTTCCTTCTTGACGGCGGCGAACTTCTCGATGAAAGCCGCATCGTCCGCGAACGGGAGCAGGTTCTCCAGCTCCATCAAATCCTTGCGCCAGCCCTGACCGATGGTTTCATCCAGCAGCTCGGACAGACCCGGGTTGGCAAGCATCAGCCAGCGGCGCGGCGTGATGCCGTTGGTAATCGCGTAGAACTTCTCCGGCATGATGGAGTAATAATCCGCAAACGTCGTGTGCTTGAGGATCTCGCCATGCAGCTGAGAAACGCCGTTGACCGCGTGAGAATACGCAACGCACATATTCGCCATGTGCGCCTGATCGTAGGCGAGAATCGCCATATGACCGATGCGGTCCCACTGTCCAGGGAAAGCATCAAACAACTTCTGGCAGAGACGGCGGTTCAGCTCCTGCATGATGGAATAGATGCGCGGCAGGGTCTCCTTCACCATGCTCTCCGGCCACTTTTCCAACGCTTCCGCCATGATGGTGTGGTTGGTGTAAGCGACTGTCGCCTGCGTGATGCGCTCCGCTTCTTCCCACGGCAGACGCTCCTCGTCCACGAGAATGCGCATCAGCTCCGGAATAACCATCGCCGGATGCGTATCGTTGATGTGGAAAGCGACTTTCTCCGGCAGCTGGCTCATGTCCGTGCCGTAGACGCGCTTGAAGTCCTTGATGGCATACTGGAGCGTTGCGCTGACCAGGAAGTACTCCTGCATCAGGCGCAGCTTCTTGCCGTTATAGGTGTTGTCCTCCGGATAAAGCACCTTGGAAATCTGCGCCGCGATGGAATTGCTGTCCTCGGTAGAGCCGTTGTAATCGCCGGCGGAGAACTTCTCCAGGTTGAAGTTCTGCGGCAGAACAGCACTCCACGTGCGCAGACGATCGACAACGTCGCTGCCATAGCCGAGGATCGGCAGATCATACGGCACGGCGATGACATTTTCCGTGTTCTTGACGGTGATGTAGTTTTTGCCGCCAACCCAGTTTTCGACCAGCTGACCGCCGAAGCAGACCTCAACCGCGTCGCGCTGCGTCGGGATTTCCCACGCATTGCCGTAGGTCAACCACTCATCCGGAACCTCGACCTGCTGACCGTCTACAATGCGCTGACGGAACAGACCGTACTCATAGCGGATGGTGCAGCCCATCGCCGGCAGATTCAGCGTCGCCAGAGAATCCAGGAAGCAGGCAGCCAGACGTCCCAGACCGCCGTTGCCCAGCGCAGGTTCCGGCTCCTCATGAAGCACGCCGCGCAGAGTCAGCCCCAGCTCTTCAAACGCCTCTTCGTATTCCTTGGTGGAGCAGAGGTTGAGCAGGTTGTTGTGCAGCCAGCGTCCCGTCAGGAACTCAATCGAGAGATAGTAAAGACGCTTCGCCTTTTCACTGCGGCGCGCTTCCTTCTCAAAACGCCACTTGAGCATGATCTGGTCACGCACCGTGCTGGCAACCGCCGCATAAACCTGCTTAGGCGTTGCGTCTTCAATGGTGCAGCCATAGTAGCGCAGCAGCTTGTTGAGAATGGATTCCTTAATCGTATCCTTGTTATACTCGTTTTGCAGAGGCATGTTTAAGCCCTCCCATAATATATGGTTGATAGCGGACAACCGCTTTTTCACCGGAAAAAAATTCTGCTTTTCAAGCAGACCCGCTTGCCATTATAACATAGATTCCTTTATGTGGCAAGGAAAATACAGGAAGCACCGCCTGTGCCGCCTCCCTCTGTCCTTCATCATGCCTCTTTCCCCTCTCCCCTATTCACAAACGTCGGATG
>URJN01000238.1 GCA_900548125.1 uncultured Eubacteriales bacterium | reverse complement strand
GCGGCGGTTTTAACTAAGGGTTTTTAAAGGCAATCAGGACAAAACCCGTTTTGCGACGAGGTCGCCCATCTGCGTACAGCCGACTTTTATACAGCCTTCGGAGAAGATATCGCCCGTGCGATAGCCTTCATCCAGCACCTGAGAAACCGCTTTCTCGATTGCGGCAGCCTCCGCCTCCAGCCCCAGGCTGTGGCGCAGAAGCAGCGCGCCGGAAAGAATCGTACCGAGCGGATTCGCGATATCGCGTCCCGCAATATCCGGCGCACTGCCGTGAATCGGCTCATACAATCCGCGTGTCGTGCTGCCAAGGCTTGCCGACGGCATCATGCCCAGGCTGCCCGCAATCGCCGCGCTCTCGTCAGAGAGAATATCGCCGAACAGGTTGCCGGTAATCATCACATCAAACTGCGCCGGATTGAGGATGAGCTGCATGGCGGCATTATCCACATACATATAGCTGACCTCGACCTCCGGATACTCGCGGCTCATCCGCTCGACCGTCTCCCGCCACAGGCGGCTGCATTCCAGCACATTCGCCTTATCCACCGAGCAGAGCTTGCCGCGGCGTTTTTTCGCCATTTCAAAGCCGATTCGTGCCAAACGCTCGACCTCCGGAACGGAATACGCCATTTCATCCGTTGCCGCCGCACGATCCTCGCTGCGCCAGCGTTTGCCGAAATAGATATCGCCGGTCAGCTCGCGCAGAATCATGATATCAATCGGCTTGGAAATGAGATCCGGACGGAGCGGGCACGCGCCCGCAAGCTGGGGATGGATGGTGCAGGGGCGCAGATTGGCGAACACCTGCATGCCCTTACGCAGGGCAAGCAGACCCTTTTCCGGACGGCGGGCAGGCTCTACCGCGTCCCATTTAGGTCCGCCGACGCTGCCCATCAGCACGGCGTCCGCCGCGTTGCACGCCGCCAGCGTTTCATCCGTCAGCGGCACGCCGAATGCGTCGATGGACGCGCCGCCGAGCTTGCGCTCATCAAAGCTGAATTCATGACCGTATTTCTCCGCGACAGCTTGAAGCACCTTGACCGCCTGCGCAATAATCTCCGGACCGATATAATCGCCCGGCAGAGTGACGATATTGGCTTTCATCGCTTACGCCTTTCCCGCGATTTTTTCGCGCACGAAGTTTTCAATGCCGCCGACAGCGATGATTTTCTGAATGAACGGCGGGAACGGCGCGGCGGTGAATGTTTCGCCCGTCGTCTTATTCTCAATGACGCCGGTATCCAGATTGACCGCGACCTCGTCGCCGTCGCGGATCGCCGCCGCGGCAGCCGGGCACTCGATAATCGGCAGACCGATGTCGATGGCGTTGCGGTAGAAGATTCGCGCAAAGCTGTCGGCGATGACCAGCTTTATGCCGCTCGCCTTGATGGCAATCGGCGCATGCTCGCGGGAAGAACCGCAGCCGAAGTTGCGTCCGGCGACGATGATATGGCTCTTTTCACACTTCTGCTTGAACGCGCTGTCCAAATCCTCCATGCAGTGAGAAGCCAGCTCGGCATGGTCGGTGGTATTCAGATAGCGGGCGGGGATGATGACGTCGGTATCGACATGGTCGCCGTATCGGATGACCGTAGACTGAACAAACATGGTTTACAGCACCTCCTCAGGCGTGGCAACACGCCCCATGATGGCAGACGCGGCGGCGACAGCCGGACTGGCGAGGATGATTTCGCTTCCGGTATGACCCATGCGTCCGACAAAGTTTCGGTTGGTGGTCGAAACGGCGCGTTCGCCGTCCGCCAGAACACCGCAGAAGCCGCCCAGACACGGGCCGCAGGTCGGCATCGTGAAGATTGCGCCCGCGTCGATAAAGATATCGACCAGCCCCTCCTTCAGGCAGTCCTTGACGACCTGCTGCGTGCCGGGAATCACGATGCAGCGAACCTTGTCGCTGACGCGATGTCCCTTGAGAATCTGCGCGGCAACGCGCATATCGCTGATGCGTCCGTTGGTGCAGCTGCCAATGACGACCTGGTCGATGCTCATCTCCCCGCATTCGGCGGCGGGCTTGGTGTTTTCAGGCAGATGCGGCAGGGAAACGGTCAAATCCAGCCCATCGAGGTTGATGGTGACGGTGCGGCTGTATTCCGCGTCCTCGTCCGGCTCAAACGCCGTCCATTCGCGATGCACGCGATCCTTGAGGTATTCGCGGCAGACCTTGTCTACCGGGAAGATGCCGTTCTTCGCGCCCGCTTCAATCGCCATATTGGCGATGGTCAGGCGGCCGTCCATGTTAATTTCCTTCACGCCGTCGCCGGTGAATTCGAGGGACTGATACAGTGCCCCGTCCACGCCGATTTCGCCGATGAGATGCAGAATAACGTCTTTGCCGCTGACCCACGGCTTCATCTTGCCGGTCAAAACGACCTTGATGGCTTCCGGCACCTTGAACCAGCATTCTCCGGTCGCCATGCCGACCGCCATATCCGTCGAGCCGACGCCGGTGGAAAACGCGCCGACCGCGCCGTAGGTGCAGGTATGGCTGTCCGCGCCGATGATGACCTCGCCCGGCGCGACAATGCCCTGCTCCGGCAGGAGCGCATGCTCGATGCCCACGCGCCCGACCTCGTAGTAATGGACAATGTGCTGTGCGCGGGCAAACTCGCGCATCTGCTTGGCGAGCGTCGCCGCCTTGATATCCTTATTCGGCACGAAGTGATCCGGAATCAACGCAATCTTTGCGGGATCGAAAACCTTCGTTGCGCCCATACGATTGAACTCGTTAATCGCCACAGGCGCGGTGATGTCGTTGCCCAGCACAAGGTTCAACCTGCACATGAGCAATTCTCCCGCGCGGCAGCTGTCAACACCGGCTGCACGCGCGAGGATTTTCTGCGTCATGGTCATACCCATTGTACGCAGCTCTCCCTTCTGTCCCGTGGCGGGATCAACCGTTTTCCTCGCTGTGCCTCTTCTTAAATACGTCCACCTGGAACTTCTTTTCCATGTCGGTCAGGGCCTCCATACCCATCGCGGCGTTGAACTCGGCAAAGCCGGGAACAGAGCCGGAGGCGATGATTTCCTTATTGGAGTGGTTCTCCTTCAGGCTCTTGAGATAGTTTTCAATGGCCCTCTCCGCGGCAAAGGCGGTCCCCACGGGATAGATCACGATATCATAGCCGATCTCCTGCAGTTCCTCAAAGCTCAGGGTGGGAGACTTGCCGCCCTCCACCTGATTGCCGAATTTGTAAACACCGGGAATGGCGCAGACAGCTTTCATAGCCTCCACGGTGGGCAGTCCATCGGCATAGATGATGTCGGCACCGGCATCGCGGTACGCCTCCAGACGCCGCAGGGTCTCATCCAAACCGTGCGTAGCATAGGCATCGGTCCGGGCGATAATCAGCATCTCGTCCCGGGCCTCCACGGCGGCGCGAATCTTCTCTACGTGCTCCTCCATGGGAATCACGGCCTTTTTCTCCATATGGCCGCAACGCTTGGGGAACACCTGATCCTCCAGATGGACAGCAGCCATACCGGCGCGCTCAAACTCGCGCACGGTGCGGAACACGTTGAGGGGGTTTCCGTAGCCAGTGTCGATGTCGCCGATCAGGGGGATATTCAAAACAGCGTTCATATTGGCGCAGACTGTGGCCATCTCGTTCATGGTCATCAGGCCGTAATCCGGCTGGCCCAGAATGGAGGCGGACGCGCCGAAGCCGGTCATAAAGGCGGCCTCAAAGCCCATTCTTTCTACAAGTCTGGCGGACAGGCAATCATAAGCACCGGGGGCCACCAGAATTTCAGGCTTCTTCAAACGCTC
>URJN01000237.1 GCA_900548125.1 uncultured Eubacteriales bacterium | reverse complement strand
CCGGCTCGATGTGAATCATCTGACCCGGACGCAGGTGGTTGACCACGCCGTCCACGACGATATCCACTTCACCTTCGAGAATGTAGAAGTTTTCTTCCATCACGTTGTGATAATGCGCCTTGAAATCCTGACCCGCCTGGAACTGCACCAGCGCAAAGTTCATGCGCGGACCCTTCATCAGGTACTTGGGACCGCTGTCGCCAAAGCGATACTCTTTATCTTCTTCGTTCACGATATACATAGGTTGATTCTCCTTTCAATCTTAAACGCCCGGCGCCGCCCACATATGACGGGCGATGCGGTCGTCTGCAATTTGAAGCTGACGGGCATAGAGCTTGCGCCAATCTTCATAAAGTTTCATATAGGTTGCGTGGTTCTCCATATTCGGCTCAAAACGGCGTTCGATGTGGACGAGCTTCTTCGCGGTTTCGGAAATGTTGGGGAACAGTCCGACGCCATGACCCGCCATGATTGCCGCGCCGAGAGCCGTCGCTTCCTTGACGCTGGGGACGTTGACCGGAATGCCCAGCACGTCGCAGAGAATCTGGCACCAAAGCTCGCTCTTGGATGCGCCGCTGGCGAACACGACTTCCTTCGGAATATTGCCGGTGGATTCGCGGACGAGCTGCATGTGACCATACGTCACCATCGCGGTGTTTTCCATGATGGCGCGATAGAAGGTATAGCGGTTGAACTTCTCAGAATCAAAGTCGAAGTTGGTGAACGTCGGGCTGGCATGACGCCATGAGATGTAGTTCATCACGTCGGAGAAGGCGCACATCATGCCGTAGCAGCCGGCGGGGATATCCTTCGCCTTTTCGTTCATCAGGTCGTATGGGTCGCGGCCGGTCGTCTTGGAAAGTTCCTTTTCATACTGACAGAACGCATCGCGATACCAGCGCATGACCATGCCCGGCTTAAACGCCAGTGCTTCATACTGCCAGATACCCGGCACGCTGTGGCAGTTCACGCGGACACGGCAATGCACGTCGGTTTTTGCTTCATCGGTGTTGTATTCATACTGCCAGAAGCTGCCGCCGAAAATCGCTGCCTGATTAGCATCGACCACGCCGACACCGACGCAGCCCAGCTGCGCATCGCCGCCGCCCGCGACAACCGGCGTGCCCTCGGCAAGACCGGTCTGCTCGGCACCCTGCGCGCTGACCTGAGCGACGACCGTGCCGCATTCGTACATCTTCGGGAAGATGCCGGTCTTCAGACCGATCGACGCAGCAATCTGGTCATCCCAATCGCGCGCCTTGAGATCGAAAATGCCGGTGGTGCAGGCATTGGAAGGCTCGGAAGAGAACACGCCCGTCATCTTGTAGATGAGCCAGTCGTTGAACATCGTGCAGAGCGCGGTCTTTTCATAGACTTCGGGCATCTTGTTCTTGACCCAGAACAGGCGGGGCAGGGCGCCCAGCGCGTAGGTCTGACCGGACTCGCGGTAAATCTGCTTCTCCAGCTCGGGGTTCATGTGGACAAGCTGAGCGACCTCGTCATCGCTGCGCGCATCGACGTTGGCGCATGCCCAGATTTCCTTGCCGTCCTTGTCATAGAGGACGATGCCCTCGCGCATGCAGGTCGTGGAAACCGCAGCGATATCGTGGGGATCGACGCCCGTCTGCTCGATGACGCCGCGGATACAGCCGCGGGCAAGCTCCCAGTTATGCACCCAGTCGAAATCCATGCTGCCGGGATAGCGGGGGTCTTCCTTATGCGTCCATTCCTGCTGAACGCAGCCGAGCTGCTCTCCGTCCAGGCTGAAGAGCACGGCGCGGACACTGCCTGTTCCGGCATCCACAGCCATGAGGGTTTTTGCCATAGAAAACCATCCTTTCACAGACCGGCAACCGCCGGTTTCAGATATATGTCAGGGGCGTTCACTCGCCCTTGAGTAGCAAAGCTGCCGTCGGCTCATCCGTAATCAGCACATCGAGATAGCCGCCGCGCAGGACGGCGCGAATCGCCTCCGCCTTCTGCGTGCCCGCGGCAAGCCCGACGACGTTATCCATCGAGCGGAGCTGCTCAAGCGGGGTGGAGATGAGCCTGTCCTCGATGTCGCTGGGGACGAGCGCACCGTATTCATCCACAAAGTGGCACAGCACGTCGCCGACACTGCCCGACATCTTCAGACGCAGCATCTCGTTTTGAGAAATCACGCCCGAGCGGACGATGGTTGCGGTTTCGTGCATCGCGCCGATACCGACCAGCGTGAAGGAGGAAAGCTCCGCCATGCGGATGATGTCGCTGACCGAGGTCTCCGCGCGCATTGCCGCTGCCATCTCATGAGAGGAGGCAATCAGCGGCGCGGGCATCAGGTAAAGCCGCGCGTTAAAGATGTTGCTGCGCGCATTGGGCAGGTAATAGGAAACGCCGCCCGTCAGGGAAACGCAGGTGACAGGGGTCTGCACCATGGTTGCCAGATGATTGAGCGTGCGGCTGAGCGTATCGCCGTAGCCGACATTGATGCAGGCGTTGTCGCCCAGCCTGTCGGCGATATACATCGCGCCTGCGCGGGCGATGGACTCGTTGAGCTGGCTTTCCTGCTCGGCTTCGGGGATGATAAAGACGTCCTTTAAATGGTACTTCTGCATCAGCTCGCGGCTCTGCTGCATCATGCCGACGCTGTCCGAACGCAGGCGAAACTGAATTACGCCGCTTTGCCTGGCGGCATCGAGCAGCTTGATGACGCGCATGCGGCTGATGGAAAGACGGTCGGCAATCGCCTGCTGGGTCATATTTTCAAAATAATAATACCAGACGGCTTTGACCATCAGAGCGTCTTCGTAATGAACGGTGTTATTATTCATAAACGGCTCCGGTTGCGTGTTCTAAAAGAGAACAATAATCGAACATTGAAACAAATGTTTGCACAAATCAGTATAGCACCGGAAACGGACAATGTCAATTCTTTTAAGAAATTACGGCTTAAATTCTTAGCCTGATGCAAACAAATCAAAAATCAAGAAAAATATCTTGACAAAATCCACAGCCGAGCTTACAATGAGGACAACAAAAGATTGTGTGATGAGCAAACCTTTGTAAACGTATAACGCAGGAGTATTGAAATATGACCACGAAACAGAATGCGCCCCGCCTTCAGGTGAAGGGGATTCGCAAGGCGTTCGGGCAAAACGTCGTGCTCAAGGGAATCGACCTGAGTGTGGACGCAGGCGAGGTTGTCGCGCTGATCGGCGGCAACGGCGCCGGCAAATCCACGCTGATGAAGATTATCATGGGCATCTACACCTGTGATGAGGGCGATATCCTCATTGACGGAAAAGCGGTTAAGCTCGGAAAGCCTGCCGCATCGCTGGCACACGGCATCTATCTGGTGCCGCAGGAGCCGATGCTCTTCCCGAACATGACGGTTCTGGAAAACATCCTGATGGGCTTCAATGAGAATGAAGGCGAGCTGAAAAAGCGTCTGAATGTCTGCATGAAGGAGCTGGGCTTTGACCTCAACCTTCAGCGCAAGGCAAGCACGCTGTCCATCGCGGAGCAGCAGCTCGTTGAGCTTCTGCGCGGTCTGATGCGCAATGCGCAGATTCTGATTCTGGACGAACCGACCAGCTCCCTGACCTTCAACGAAGTGCAGGCTCTGTTTAAGACGGTTGAGGATTTGAAGAAGAAGGGCATTGCCCTCATCTATATCACGCACCGCCTGACCGAGGTATTCGAGATTGCGACGCATGTGGCGATTATGCGCGACGGCGTCATCACGCTGGAAGGACCGGTCAAGAATTTCACCAAGGAAATGCTGATTCAGGGTCTTCTGCCGAATGA
>URJN01000236.1 GCA_900548125.1 uncultured Eubacteriales bacterium | reverse complement strand
GATCGATTTGTCGGCATCGAGGAAATCGAAAGCGAATTGTCAATCAATTATAAAACCCTGTATCGCTATTTACAGTATTTTCAGGATGAAGGATATCTTGAAATCCGCAACCAGTATGGGAAAATCGGCAGACCCAAGCTGTCGTATAAGTGGAAAAAAGATTGAATATAGAAAAGCGAGCCGAAATCTTCTTTGACGATCGGAAGAGAATTTCGGTTCGCTTTTCGTATAATCGTTTTGTATGAAAAAATAGTGCTATGCTGCCGGATTGGTTAAAACCTTTGGCAGCCATCGTGGATAAGGTACAATAAACTGCGCAAAAAGAAAAAGACATAGTTTACAAACTCGGGTAGAATGAAAGTTGCTAATTCTTGATAGGACAAAGCGATTTTGGATAGGGTGATTCGTCCGAAAATATGCTCGGAACAGAGCTGGGGACGCGGATGGTCAGCGGCGCGTTGCCTTGATCGGATGAACGGCGTGTGCGGAACGATATTCGCTGGGCGTACAACCGATTTCTTCCTTAAAGACGCGCGCAAAGCTAACGGGGTCCGGATAGCCCACCTTGCTGCCAATCAGATAGAATTTATCGTTGGATTCACAAATCAGACGGCAGGCTTCTTCCATGCGCAGCGTCTTACGGTAACGGCTGAAAGAGGTGCCGCGCACCTTGGTGAACAGGTTGCTGACGTAGCTGGGATGCAGATCGAGATGTTTAGCCAAATCAGCCAGCGAAAAATCCTCCGTGAGATGAGCGAGGATATAATCACAGGCGCGTTTGATATGGGCTTCATCACTGGTAGCAGCCATCTTGGATTGGACACGGCTGATTTGCAGATTGATGATTCGGGTCATGCCGTCATACAGACTGCCGGCAGTGGGGGCGCGCTGAATGACGCGGATGATATCATCCGATGTCAATTCCATCTGGCTGAAAACCGATACAAAGGCGGAGTTCTTTTGCAGAATGGCATAAATCATAGCGCACAGCAGCTGACGGATCGAATCGACAGACGGATGCTGGGCGCATACCCTGCACAGAAGGAGATGCAGAAGGGGCGGGTATTGGTCGGTTTGCAGATGGCAGACGGCATCCGTCAGTTCGGAAATGAGCGAAGTATAAGGGTATGTTTCCGGACCGTCTTCGGCGGGCAGATCGAAAAAGCTGCATTCAAGCAACGACTGACAGGATGCAAGCAGGTCAGGAGCCTGACGGAGCGCGGAAGCGGAGGAACAGACCGTGCCGTCGGGAGCCAGATTGCTGAGCAAATGAAGCTGAGAGGCGGAAGAAAGCAGACACAGGGCCAGGCACATTTGCTGCTTCCGTCCCTCAAAGAGTACGCATCCCTCTTTCAGCAAGGGGGAAAGAAGCTGCCGAATTTGTTTAAACCAACGATGGTTGCTTTCGTCTGAGCCAACCGCTGCGGCAAGAAGCACCGCTGTGGAAGATGCACTCAGGTGTAACTCTGACAGTACACTCTCCGGAATGACAGCCTCACCGTCAAAGAGCTTATCGAGCACGTATTGCTGCAAATAGACGTTGTCCTCCGGGGAAACCCGTGCGGTATGAATCGGAACACGCATGGCATAGCGTTTCAGGAAGCTGCCGATTTGCGCGAAAAGCTCATCTTCTGAAATGGGCTTGAGCAGATAATCCACCGCACCGGATTTCATGGCTTCACGCACAAAGGAGTAATCGTCGAAGCCGCTGATAAAGATTACGTCGCATTGCAGTCGGAGCGAATGCAGCCGATGGAGCAGCTCAATGCCGTTCATGACAGGCATCTTGATATCGGCAAGCAGCAGCTCAACGCCCTGCGTGGAAACCAGAGAAAGTGCTTCCTGACCGTCAGCTGCAAGAAAAAGCTGGAACTGATCGGGGTATCGCTTGCGAAGCATGGCGGCGATGGACTCTCTGATCATAGGCTCGTCGTCAACAATCAGCAGAGGAATCATGGCTTTCTTCCTTTCCGAAATCAAAGGGTTTGCGCAGCAGAGGCAGACGCAGGGTGACGCTGGTGCCTAAATCGGGCACGGAGCGAATCGACAGACCATAGGGCTTGCCGAAAAACAGCTCCAGGCGGCAATGGGTATTGCGCAGACCGATGGAGGTATAATCGTTGTTGCCTCCGACAATGTAATTTTGAAGGTGTTCAAGTTCTTCGGCAGGAATTCCGCTGCCGTTGTCGCTGACGGAGAAGAACAAATCATCGCCTTCCTGATAGCCAAGGATGCGGATTTCTCCGGAATCTTCGCCTTCGGGCAAACCGTGATGAATGGCATTTTCGACAAGCGGCTGGAGTGCCAGACGAATCATGTAGCAGCTTTGCAGATCTTCGGGTATGCTGATCAGAACATTCATTTTTTTCCCGAGGCGCATCTGCTGGAGAGCGATATAATCCTGAAGATGGGAAAGCTCGGCAGCTACGGTGACACAGTCTCCCTGTCTGGAGATGCCGTAACGCAGAGTTTTGCCCAGCAGGGTGGTCATGTCGGCGATGGCGTATTCACCGTGGATATAGGCCTCTGCCCGGATGGTTTCCAGCGTGTTATAGACAAAGTGAGGATTGATTTGGGAGCGCACGAGCAGCATTTCGGTCTTCGCCTGCATGAGGTTGCGTTTATAGACCTCTTCAATCAAACGCCGGATTTCCTCGGACATATGGTTGAATGAGCCGATCAGCAGGTGCATTTCGTCACATGCCCCTTCATCTTCAACCGCAGAAAAGTCTTCGTGCGAGACGCGCGTGCAAACCGTCATCAGCTTATCAATGGGCTGGCGAATGCTGCTGATAATCAGATAAGCGGTGAAAAGTACGGAAATGATGATGAACGGAAGCAATAACGCCAGCGCAAGAGCAATCCTGAGCAGCGGATACATGCTGTTAAAGGGCGTGCGCAGGCAGGCGATGTTATCGCCGGATATACGGTAGAACTGATAGAAGCTGCGCGCTGCCCAGGAGGTTTTGGTAAAGAGCTGACCGACAGGAATGGACGAGAGGAGATGAGCGGGAATATCCAAGGGCTTTCCGTAGAGCGTTTTTCCGTCTAAAGAGAGAATCGTCAGTTCCTGCGTGTCAAAAAGGCGATTGGCGGCAAAGGAAGAAGTAATTGGAGAAAGCGGAACCCGACAGATGATGACGCCCACGCTGGAAAAGGGAGTGAGCTGCATGACCGCACGGGCGCAATAGAGCGCATCATCGGGCAGGGACAAATCAGGAAAGAGATTTTTGGCTTCCGCAGAGGTAAAAAGCAGAGGTGCGCCTTTTTCTGCAAGGGTATCCTGAAAAAGCGAATCAGAGGTATCGCATTGGCTGAGCTGATAAGAGGTACTGGCTTTGCCGCAGTAAATCATGAAGCCTTGCAAATCCGCAATGCCCATAAAATCGACGCGGGGATGAAAAATCAGTTCGCTGCCAAGCTCGGCGTGAATGGCGGCGTATACAGGGGAGTAAAACCCCTTGGGCGAGGTGGTCATATAATGATAAATTTCAGTTGAACGATAGGCGTTGGCAATGACGGGATATTTGGTCAGACTGATGGCTTCGCTGCGGGATTCCTCCATCTGCATGGCGGATGAGTATAAGAGCTGCTGACCGCTTTGGCGCAGCTGTCCTGCGGCGGCGTTGATGGAGCCAAAAAGGATGAATATGCCAAGCAGCGCGACCACAACGGAAAGCATCAGCATTAAAGAGAGAAGCCTTTTTTTGATTGAGATGGTGCGAAAATGGGATGCAATGCGCTGCAAGCGGTTTCCTCCTTTCTGCACGCACAAAATAAAGAAAAAATGTTGCGAAACATCTATGGATTACGATAAGAATTATAG
>URJN01000235.1 GCA_900548125.1 uncultured Eubacteriales bacterium | reverse complement strand
CTTTATATCGGCATTGCTTTATGGTGTAGAGCCGACTGTTGTTGAATATGCTTTTGAGCATGGAATGACTGTTGCGGCAGCTTCGCTGATGATGACAGCCTTTATGTTGGCAGGCTTTGGTCTCACAGGGCTTTTGAGCGGGGTGAGCTTTCGCGTGAAGCCCAAGCAGCTGCTTTCCCTGCTTCTGCTGGGTGTTTTGAATGGCGGAACCACTATGCTGCTCGAAGGCGCGTATGCCTATATTCCGGTCGGCTGTGTGACCGTGATTCATTTTCTGTATCCGACATTGACCTGCATGGTGATGGTTTTGTTTTTTGGCATAAAGCTGACGGTGTTTCGTGCTGCGGCGATGGCTGCGTCGCTGACCGGACTGGTTCTCGTTACCGGCGGCGTAAGTCAGGGCTCGCCCGTGGGCATTCTGCTTGCGCTCGGCTCAAGTCTGACGTATCTGTTTTATACGGTGCTGACGGACAGAAACCGAGAGCTGGCACTTTTGCCGATGCCGGTGAGGATGTTCTTTATCAATGTCGGCGCGATGGTGACTTGCGTATGTGTCGGCGCGGCGCAGCCGGGGTGGGGGTCGTTTAACCCGATGACGGTTTTGTGTGTGGCGGTATGCGCGTGTATGATTGCCGGAGCGATGCTTTTCTTTGCAAAGGGAGTCGATCGGGTCGGAGCGACATCGGCAGCTTTTTTCAGCATGTTTGAGCCGCTGGTCAGCATGATTTTCAGCACATGGGTCTATCGCTATCATCTGACGGCAAAGGTTATTCTGGGATGTGTGCTGGTGCTTTTTGCGGTTTTTTTCATCGCCGTTTCGGATTACAGAGAGCGTATTCAAGGGGAAGCGTAATGCGGCTTTCATAAAAGCGACATTCATACGAAAGGGAGAATCATCGTGGCAGATAAACGGCTGGATCTGACGAGCGGTTCCATGGTGAAGGGAATCCTGAGATTCTCATGGCCGCTCGTGCTTGGCAATCTGTTTCAGCAAATGTACAACATCGTGGACGCTGTCATCATCGGTCAGCGATGCGGTGTTGAAGCACTTGCTGCCGTAAGCTGTACCAGCTGGGTTTGCTGGATGGTGAACGCGCTATGTCGGGACAGCGGCAATACGTTTGGCATCATGGGCTCGATTCGTATCGGCAGACGTGAGGATGAGGCGTTCCGGCAAATTGCCGCGCACGCGGTGCTGTATGGTCTGATTGTTTCGGCGGTCGTGACTGCGCTTTCGGTGGCCGCGCTGGACGCAATCGTCACGGCACTGCATATTCCGGACAACATCAAAGAAGATGCGCGCGTCTACCTGCTGATTTATCTGTTGAGCATCCCTCCGATGATGGCGTTTAATCTGGTGTCATCGCTGCTTCGGGCAATGGGAAACAGCAGCGTGACGATGACGGCGATGACAGCTTCCATGGCAGCCAACATTTTCCTTGATCTTCTGTTTGTCGTGGGCTTCGGCTGGGGAATCCGAGGCGCGGCATTGGCAACGCTTTTGTCGATTGTACTTTCGGCAGGCATTGGGTTTGCCGCCTGCTTTCAAAGCAGCCTGTTTCGCTTGAGGCGGAAGCACTTTAGACCCAATCGGGAGCTGCTCAGGGAAGGCACATCGCTGCTCTTGCCGATGCTGCTCAACAGCGCAATCATTTCGGTTGGCGGTATGGTTGTGCTTAGCCGAAGCAATATGCTCGGCGCGTCGTTTACGGCGGGAAGGTCTGCGGAAGGGAAAATATTCAGCCTGCTGGAGGCTGTGATTATGGCGCTTCAAATGGGCGTAAGCGTATTTGTGGGGCAGAACCTGGGCGCGAAAAAGATTGATCGGATTCTTCAAGGTCTGCATCAGAGTATAGCGGTGATTATGGGGATTTTCCTGCTGATGGCGGCGGGCGTCCTGGTTTTCCTGGAACCGATTTTGAATCTGTTCCTGTCCAAGCAGGATCTGGTCAGCTATGAAGAAGCGTTTCGCGTGGGTCAGGAAGCGGCAAAGTGCGTGCTGGCGGGAATGATTTTTATGACGCCCATGTACATCTATCGCGCAACGATTCAGACTCTGGGGCATGCGGAGTTTTCGACGTTTGCGGGAATCGGTCAGATTTTTGCCCGCATTTTTACGATTTTCGTCGGACCGTCCCTGATTGGCATCTATGCGTACTATATTACCGATTGTGTTGCTTGGGCGGTGTCCCTGCCGATTGTGTCGCTCCCGTGCTATAGCGTACTGGGAAAACTGAAGAAGGAGATGGAAAGAGATGGACACTCCGCATCAGACTCTTAAAAGGGCGCAGGAATATCGGACGGTGTTTCTGGATTATCTGCAAATTGTACTGGGCACGTTTTTGATGGCATTATCGTTTGCGATATTTTTTCTTCCGCGCGATATTGCGCCGGGCGGCATAACGGGTCTGGCGACGATTATAGCGTCATTTTGGGCAATCAACGTGGGATTGCTGAGCTTTATGATTAACCTTCCGCTTTTTGCAGCGGGATGGAAGGTCGTCAGCCTGCGTTTTGCGATGCGCTCTTTTTTGGCAATGACCCTGCTGTCTGTTTTTATCGACATACTGCCGCACGTGGATATTTCAGGGGATATGATGCTGGCGTCGGTTTTTGGCGGCATCGTGGAGGGCGTAGGTCTGGGGCTTGTCGTGCGCGGGGGAGCGACGACCGGAGGAACGGATATGGCGGCTCAAATGGTGCATCGCCATTGGCCGTTCCTGTCCATAGGCATGCTGATTATGATGCTGGACGGCATGGTGGTGTGCATAGCGGGATGGCGTTTCGGGTTGCCGGCTGCATTGTGGGCATTGATTACGGTTGCCGTTACGTCATTTACCACGGATATGGTCGTCAAAGGGTTTAATACGGCAATGCAGTTCCTGATTATTTCATCCGCTTCCGATCGCATTACATCGCGGATTCACAATGAACTGGGGCGCGGCTGCACACGGATTTTGGCGAAAGGCACGTTTTCCAAGCAAGACGTCGGCGTATTGCTTTGCGTAGTCAGCAGAGTAGAGGTGTTTCGCCTGCGTCAGCTGATTGCCGAGGAGGACGAGCATGCTTTCGTTACCATCAGTGATGTTCAGAAAGCGATGGGAGAGGGATTCGACGGAATTCGAGAGGACTGAACAAAGCCGACGCACGAAGGACAAGCGGACGGGTTTCTCAACGGAGTAAGACGGCTGAAGCTCAAAACAAAAAAGGGCGCGTTGCAGAATTTGTGATTCTGCAATGTGCCCTTTTTGACTCATCGGAAATCGCGCAAGGCGCAGCTCACTTGATTCGTATTCTTGCGTCGCCGGCGGCGAGATACATCGGCTCGGGATAGGTGTCCAGTGCGTTAAACTCAAAAAAGACCTCTCTCGCGCCGGCGTCTGTCATGCCGCGCGCGCCGCGAATCGCACCCTCCAAAACCTGTCCGCCCGCGTCCGTCAAAACGGCATGGCGCGCCCAGCGCGCGTTGACCTCGGCGGCACTCCAGTTTGCGTCCACCTCGAAATGTCCCGCGGCGGTTTTGCGGTCTGCCTCATGCTGGCGGCTCAGCGCATCCGGCTTAGGCTCCATCGCTACGCAGAGATACAGGCGAATCGGCGAATAGATTGCGTGAACGCTGGACGCGACGCTTTCGCCCAAGTCGGACAGGGCGCGCAGGGTCGCCGTTCGATTGCCGGAAATCTCGCGGGGAGTCTTTTCGGACTTTTTTTGTACCGTGCTGAAGATGCGGTTTATGCTGAACGCTGAAAGCGAAAGCATCGTATTCCCTCCTTTTTAAGTACATTCAAGCGGTTTTGGAATTCAATCGGCATCAAAACCTTAATCTATTTTATTAGAC
>URJN01000234.1 GCA_900548125.1 uncultured Eubacteriales bacterium | reverse complement strand
TAGCCGAACATCGAGATGAACACGCCCGCGGCAACCGCAGAACCGATAACACCGGCAACGTTCGGGCCCATCGCGTGCATCAGCAGGAAGTTGCTCGGGTTCTCCGCCTGGCCGACCTTCTGGGAAACACGCGCCGCCATCGGAACAGCGGAAACACCGGCAGAACCAATCAGCGGATTGATCTTGCCGCCGGAGAGCTTGCACATCAGGTCGCCCAGCAGTACGCCGCCGGCAGTGCCGCCGCCGAACGCAAACACACCCATCAGGATGATCTTGATCGTCTGCCACTGCAGGAAGGTCTCCGCCTTCGCCGTCGCGCCGACCGTCACGCCCAGGAAGATGGTGACGATGTTCATCAGTTCGTTCTGCGCCGTCTTGGACAGACGCTCCGTTACGCCGGATTCCTTAAACAGGTTGCCCAGCATCAGCGAGCCAATCAGCGGCGCGGCACTCGGCAGCATCAGGGAAACCAGCACGGTAACCACGATCGGGAAGACAATCTTCTCGGTCTTGGAAACGGTGCGCAGCTGACCCATGACAATCTGGCGATCCTTCTTGCTGGTCAGAGCCTTCATGATCGGCGGCTGAATGACCGGAACCAACGCCATGTAGGAATACGCGGCGATAGCGATCGGTCCCAGCAGACCGGGAGCCAGCTTCGTGGTGACATAAATCGCGGTCGGGCCGTCCGCACCGCCGATGATGCCGATTGCACCGGCTTCGGCAGGCGTGAAGCCCAGAATCAGTGCCACGATGAACGCCAGGAAGATACCCAGCTGAGCCGCGGCGCCGAGCAGCAGGCTCATCGGGTTGGCAATCAGCGGACCAAAGTCGGTCATCGCGCCGACGCCCATGAAGATGAGCGGCGGGAAGATGCCCAGCTTAACGCCCTGATAGAGGTAATAAAGCAGACCGCCGTTCTGTTTGATGTACTGATAACCGACCAGCAGGTCGCCGTTGTAAATCGGAATACCATTCTTGCCGTGGTACGTCGGGTTGGACAGAATCTCGTAAATCGGCTCGTCCATAATGCCCGCCAGCGGCAGGTTGGTCAGCAGCATGCCGAATGCGATCGGCATCAGCAGAAGCGGCTCAAACTGCTTAACGATGGCCAGATAGAGCAGAACGAAAGAGATCAGAATCATAACCGCGCTCTTCCAGTTGCCCTTGATGATATCGTAGATACCGGAATCGTTAACCAAGCCCAGAACCGTGCCGCCGACGCTGAAGTCAGCCATCGCCTGCTCCAGCGTCCCCGCGGCACCCTCTGCCTCCTCGTCCACATAGACGGGAATCAGATCATTCACGTCGCTGACCAGCGTCACATAGCCGTCGCCAATCTCGGCGGCGTCCGACTGCACGGGGACAGCGGCTTCCTCGGCGCAAACGGGCAGCGCCGCAAGCATGCAGCACAGCGCCAATCCGAGGATCACACTCAGAATCTTTTTCACAGCGCTTAACCCCTTTGCAGATTATTCGAGCACGACCAGCACGTCGCCCGTGTTGACCGTCGCGCCCTTGGCTGCCAGAACCTGCGCAACCTTCGCGTCGTGCGGCGCCATGATCTCATTCTCCATCTTCATCGCTTCCAGAACGACCAGCACGTCGCCCTTCTTCACGCTGTCACCAGCCTTGACCTTGACATCGACCAGGTTGCCCGGCATCGGCGCGGTAACCTTCTCGCCCGCAACAGCCTTCGGCGCGGCGGCTTTCGGAGCGGCAGCCTTGGGGGCAGCCTTCGGAGCAGCAACGGGAGCGGCAGCAGCAACGGGAGCAGCGCCGGCTTCAACTTCCTCAACGGCAACCTCATAGCTCGTGCCGTTCACAGTGATTACAAAATTACGCATGATGGAGTCCTCCTCGCAAAATGAATCTTTGTCTTATGCAGTGCTTACATGCGGCTGTAAACCTGCTCTTCACGACCGGCGCGGTTCCACGCGGGCGCGTTGTTGATACGGCGGATCGAGCGCACGACAAAGCCCGTCGTGTTCTCCTCGCCAGCCTGTTCCATCGCCGCCGCCACAGCAGCCGCGATGACGGCAATCAGCTCGTCGTCGTCCGTTTCCTCAGCCTGTTCCTCTTCCTCAGCGGGAGCAGGAGCGGCGGCAGGAGCGGGCGCGGCGGCCTTCTGCTTGCCCGTGGCGGCATTCATGACCTTTTCCATCAGCTTGATCAACGCAATCAGGATGATCAAACCGACGAAAACCGTGCCGATGCCGACCAGCGTAACGGACAAACCATATTGAAGAATTGCACCCATTTATTTTTCCTCCCCTGGTTACAGCGGCATGTTGCCGTGCTTCTTGGGCGGATTGGAATCACGCTTGCTGGAGAGAAGCTCCAGAGCGGCGATGACCATCTTGCGGCTGTCTGCCGGGTCGATTACGTCATCCACAAGTCCTTCGACCGCCGCGTTCACGCCGTCGGCGACCTCGGCTTCATACTGAGCAGCCAGCTCTTCGCGTGCCTGAACGGCATCGCCCTTGCTCGCCATGATCTTGTCTTTCCACATGATCTGGATTGCGGCTTCGCCGGTCATCGGGCTGATGACGCTGCCCGGCCATGCGTAGGTCATATCGGCATTCGCGCTGCCGCCCATGGCAACATAGGCAGAGCCAATCGCGTTGCCGATTACCAGCGTCACCTTCACGGTGGTCGCTTCGCTGTACGCATAAACCAGCGTAGACGCCGCGTTCATCACGCTCATCTGACGCTCGATGGTGTCAAACAGCTTGAGTCCGGTGGAATCGACCAGCGACACGACCGGAATGTTGTAGCAATCCGCAAAGCGGACAAAACGGGCGATCTTCTTCATGCGCTTGTCGCAGGTATCGCCCTTGCCGGTGTAAACAAACGCCGTCGTACGACCCGCCATCTTGCCCAGCGCGGTCACGGCGTCGGTATAGCCCTTGCCGAATTCCAGCACAGAACCGGTATCGACCATCGCCGCAATCAGCTCACGACCGTCGCAGCCCGCCTCAAAGCCTTCCAGACGGCGGTTCATGTCCTCCTCAACGGAGAACGGCGCGTCCTCCAGGTTGTTGGCAGGCAGCATCGCCAGCACAGTCTTCGCCTTGGCAAAAGCATCCGCTTCCGTCTCGCAGGCAAAGTGCGCCGCGCCGTATTCCACGGCGACGTCCGCGCCGCCCAGCTGTTCCGCCTTCAGATCCTTCTTCATTTCGGAAGAAAGCACCTGCGGTCCGGCAACCAGCAGCGCACCGGCAGGCTTGGACACGATCACCACGTCGGACAGCTGCGCCATCAGAGCCGCCGCGCCGACGCACGGACCGAGAACCATCGTCACCATCGGCACAACGCCGCTCAGACGAGCCATGTGTGCAAACACATCCGCATAGGCTTCCAGAGCCGCAGCACCTTCGCCCACGCGCGCGCCGTTGCTGTCGCACATCGCGACGACCGGCGTACCGGTCTTGCGCGCCAATTCCAGCACCTTAACAATCTTCTTTGCCTGCTTTGCGCCCATTGCGCCGTCCATTACGGCGAAATCCTGCGCAAAGACATACACCGGACGGCCGTCCACCGTGCCGGAGCCGGCTACGACGCCGGTATCGTTTGCGAGCATGCTCTGCTCGACAAAACTGCCGCCGTCCAGCAGCATCGCAATGCGCTCACGCGCAGTTTGCTTGCCGCTCTTCTTCTGTTTCTCAACGCCCGCGGTATTCTCATCGAGAATAGCCTGCTTGCGTGAGAGCACCTTGCTGAGATCCTGAAGGGTGCTCATTCCACTATCGCCTCCGTAATCGTATAGGGTCTGGTTCGTGCGGTTTTTGCGCCGCGTCTCCAGCTACAATTTATCCCTTTTTCTTTTGTTCCACAAAATCTTCCTATTTCCTGCCAGCACTTGTGAAAAAAAGCGAAAAAGATACAT
>URJN01000233.1 GCA_900548125.1 uncultured Eubacteriales bacterium | reverse complement strand
ACAAAAAGTACGAACCTCGCAAGAGATTTCGTACTTTTTATATGTTTTAGGGTGCCATTTATGAGTAAGCAACCATTACTTCTTTTTGCTTTTTCCTGCCTTTTTCAGCTTTGCGACAAAGAAACCTTCATACCGCTCATCCGGGCAGACGCACAGCGTACCCTCAATCGTTGTCGGCAGCTTTGGCATACCCTCAAACGCCGCGCCATCGATGGGCACGATGCTCACGCCGCCTTTTTTCAGGGCGGACGCAATAACCTCTTCATTTTCCTCTCGGAACACCGAACAGGTCGAATACACCAGCTCATGCTCCGGCTTGAGCAGGCGGATGGCTTTATCCAAAAGGGTTTTCTGCATCTTCACCGTCCGGTCAAGGTAATCCTTGGAAAACTGCCCGCGCGAGCCTTCCATCACCGTTCCGCTTCCGCTGCACGGCGCATCGAGCAGAATGCGGTCAAACGAAAACAGGTCATCCAGCTGACGCGCATCCATATTCATCACGGTCACGCGCGGCGCACCCTGTCGTTCGATGTTGTAGCGCAAGCGGTCGGCGCGCATTTTATTGCGTTCGCAGGCGGTGATCATCGCGCGTCCGCCGGTCAGTGCCGCAATCTGCGTCGTCTTTCCGCCGGGAGCCGCCGCCATGTCCAGCACGTTCTCCTCCGGCTTTGCGCTCAGCACAATCGGCGGAATCATGGACGAGAGGCTCTGCATATAGATTTCGCCGTTTTCAAACATCGGGAGCGCAGAAACCGCGTCCTCCTTCGCGTTCAGCAGAATGAGCGCATCCTCGCTCCACGCCGCAGCCTGCGTTTCAATGCCCGCGTCGGCAAGGGCGCGGCGCACCGTGTCCGCATCCGTTTTAAGCCGATTGACGCGCAGGGTCGTCAGCCGCTGAGATGAAAATCCCGCAAAAATGCGTGCGGCTTCATCGCCGTACTGCGCCGACAGTTTTTCTGAAAGAAAAGCGGAAATCTCCATGGTTCCTCCTTATATTCGCGCATGTCCGTCGCTTAACACGCGGTCTATAGTCCATTTGTAGGTAATCGCTGAAGCAAGCGGTCCGAGAATATCGCTGACCGTTTCGGCAAAGAACGCCGCTTTTGCGCCGAAAAGCGCAGGGAGAACAAACAGCGCAGCGAAATACGCGGTCTTGCGGAAAAAAGACAGCAGGAAGGAGAGCTTGACCTGTCCCAGCGCCGTGAAACCATCCACAATCGCATACTGTGCGCCGAGCGGGATTGCCGCCAGCATGCACACGCGAATCGCCCAGACAGAGAGCCTTGCGACTTCTTCATCCTGCGTGAACAGGCGGACAAACAGCCCGCCCGCCGCAAACGCCAGCACCATCATCACCGCCGTGAAGCCCATACAGAGCCGACGGATATACTTCTGCGCCGCGCGGACGCGGTCGAATCGATGCGCGCCATAGTTATAGGAAAGGATGGACTGCGTGCCTCCGGAGATACCGCCCAGCGGCATCGTCATCACCAGCATGAAGCTCTGTGCAATGACCGCGCAGGTCACGAGCCGGTCGCCCATCTCCGCGCCGCCGTACTTTTGCAGAATGGCATTCATTGCGATAAGCATCACGTTGTCAATGGCGATGATGGCAAAAGGCGTAAAGCCCAGTGCCAATACCTTTTTTGCCGCAGGCAGGCTGATGCTTCCGCGCGTCAGGCGAACCGTCGCCCGTTTTCCATGCAGGAAGAGCAGCGCACCCGTTGCGCTTGCCATTTGGGACAGCACCGTCGCAACTGCCGCGCCGCGCACGCCCATATTCAGCACAAAGATGAACACCGGATCGAGCGCGATGTTCATCGCCGCGCCCAATACGACCAGTTTCATTGCCTGCGCCGCAAAGCCCTGCGCGATGATAAACTGATTCAGTCCCGTCGCCAGCAGCGCAAACACCGTTCCGGCGAGATACGCCGTGAAGTAGGTGTCCGCATAGGGGTAGATGGTCTCTCTTGCGCCGAAAAAGCGGAGCATCGGCGCACGAAGCGGGATGACCAACGCCATCATCGCCAGCGAGAAAACGAGCAGCATCGCAAAGCATGTCCGCAAAATGCGCTGCGCTTCCTCATGCCTTCCCTCGCCCATTCGGATGCCCATCAGCGGCGAACCGCCCCACGAAATCCAGACCGCCGCCGACCCGACCATCGTCACCACCGGGCCGCAGACGCCGACGCCCGCCAGCGCGATTTCGCCCACGTTCGCGATATGCCCGATGTACATTCTGTCCACGATGCTGTACAGCACGCTGACGAACTGCGCCAGCATGCTCGGCAGTGCTATTTTCAACACCAGCGAGCCGATTTCATCCCGCCCGAGGTCGTTTTCCTTCTTCATGGTACATCCCTCACGCTATAAATTCCCGAACTTTGATTATAGCTTTTTTAAGAACAAACATCAACCGGGTAAAATCGTTTTTCCCATCCTTCTGTGTTTTTTAAACTGTTTTTCATCATTTGTATAATTTGCTTTCCTTAATTTTAACAAAACGCCGAGTGGTTGAAAAAAAGGCGAACTTTTGCCGTTTTTCCCCTTTTTTCATTCTTCAACCTGTGCTATACTGTATCTGTCAACTAAAGAACCGCGTGAAACACAAGGAGGATTTAGCTATGAAAAAGCTCCTGACTCTTGCCATTGCCGCGCTGATGTGCATTTTCGCCATCGCTGCAATGGCTGACACTGTTTCTATTGACCGTACCCTTGAGCTTCAGTTCGTTCCTTCCAAGGACGCTGACGTCATCATCACCGGCACCAAGAACCTGCCGGAGCTGCTCAAGGCTGCGCTGCTTGAGCAGGGCTACGACGTGAAGGACATCAACATCACGGTCGGCACCAACTACGAAGCGACCGGCGAAGCGATGGCTGCCGGCACCGTCGATCTGGGCTGGCTGCCGGGCGGCACCTACGCGCTGTTCAGCGACGACGTGGATGTTATCCTGACCGCTACCCGTGCGGGTCTGTCCAACGACAGCGAAGACCCCAAGACCTGGAACGGCGACGCCAACAAGACCCTGAAGAACGGCCCGCAGGTCACCTTCTACCGTTCCCTCATCTACGCCACGCCTTCCGCTTACGGCAAGGAGCTTGCCGCGAAGGTCAACGCCGGCGAAGAGCTGACTTGGGACGACCTCTCCAAGGCGAACTGGGCTGTGCTGAAGAATTCTTCTTCCGCCGGTTACATCTACCCGACCCTCTGGCTGCAGGATCACTACGGCAAGAAGGTCACCGATCTGCCGAACGTCATCACGCTGGCTGGCTATGGCGATGCTTTCGCTCAGGCTGCCGCTGAAGCGGTTGACATCGTCGTCTGCTATGCCGACGGCCGTAACGACTACGAAGCCGCTTGGACGCTCCCGACCGGTCAGAACGACGAAACCGGCAAGGCCGGCATGGGTCGCACCGATTCCATCTGGAATGAGCTGAACGTCATCGGCGTTACCCCGGGCATCTACAACGATACCGTTTCCATCACGAAGGCGAACGCGGACGTTTACAATCCGGAGTTCATCGCCGCGATGCAGCAGGCTCTGATCAACGTCATCAACACGCCGGAAGGTCAGGAGATCTTCAGCGTGTACAGCCACACCGGCTATGCCGTTGCGACCGACTCTGACTACGACGGTGCTCGTGCCGCGCTCAAGGTTGCGCAGTAATCACCGCACCCACAACGGGCGGCTTCCCTGTGGAAGCCGCCCGTTTTTCGTAAAAGGTTTCATTGGGATGAACGCTTGAGGGCTCTGCCCTCAAACTCCCGCCAAGAACCTGAGGTTCTTGGATTTCCCCCTTCATTTATCGCTTTGCGATAAATGGATATATACGTCGATTCAAACCGCCGCGAAGCGAAGAAGGGAGTCCGAGGGACTTGTCCCTCGGCAGGGTTTGGGACAGCGTCCCACCC
>URJN01000232.1 GCA_900548125.1 uncultured Eubacteriales bacterium | reverse complement strand
CTAACTGACGCAAAAATAACTTCGCGTCAGTTGACAATGAACCGATAGTGCGATATAATTGATGGTGAAAAAATGGTTGTGCGTCGTCTTTCCTATTATGGTATAAGGAGGAAAAATGAAACAGACAAATTTGCAGGTTCGCCTTGCCGCACGGGAGGCAGGCGTCCACCACTGGGAAATCGCGGAGGCGCTGGGCATCAGCGAAGGGGCGTTCTGCCGACGGATGCGGCACGAGCTGCCCGAAGCCGAGCAGGCGCGTATCTTGGAGACTATCAATGACATTTCCACGCAGAGAGAGGAGAACTTCCATGCTGATTTGCACAAGAAAAGCTGCTGAACTGACGGGTCTTTCCGAATATGAGCTTCGCTATGGCTTCAAGCAGGGGATTTACCCCGCGCTGGAGGTTGGGCGCGGCAGTCGTCGCAAGTCGCTGCGCTGGGATCCGGATATCCTCCAGCAGGCGATCCGTGACGCGATGTGTGCGCGGAGGGCTGCGGCGGATGATGACTTCACGTTCACGAGGTGATCAGCCTTGGCAAACCGAAGAATGTTTTCGCTTACCGTCGTCGATACTGACCGGTTTATTGATATGCCCACATCTGCGAGGCTTCTGTACTACGATATCGGGATGCGGGCGGATGACGAAGGGTTTCTTGACGGCGTAAAGCGGATTATGCGCGTTACAGGAGCAAGCGACGATGATTTGCGTGTTTTGATCGCTCGTCAATTTGTCATTCCTTTTCAAAATGGCGTGATTGTCGTTCGACATTGGAACGTCAACAACCAGTTACGGAAAGATCGCGCAAAATCGACAATCTGCACAGCAGAAAAGGCACTTCTTTTCCTTAAAAATTCAGGAGAGTACGAACTTATTGGTGATGGTCGGCAAACGGTTGCCAAACTGCCAACCGGACGGCAACCAAACGACAACCAGCGGTTGCCGCAGTATAGTATAGGTAAGGATAGGGGAGTAGAGGAAAATGCCGCTTCTTCCGATTCATTTGGGCTTTTAAGCGACGACGAGCTTGACATCCTTCGTGATAACCACGCGAAAGCCGATTTACTGATTGCACGTTATCACTTGCCTGACGGTGATATGACACGAGAATCCTTGCTTGAAGACGCCGAATCTTTCGGCTGGGACAAGCTGGAAGCAGCACTCAAGACAGCAGCAGCTTCAAACAGTCGCGAACGGGTCAGCGTTGCTTTTTACAGGTCGATTTTGAACGGAAGTGGAGGGAAGAAAAATGGCGGAAACTATGACGGCGTTGCCTGCGTCTGAGGCAAACAAAGCAGAGCGTGAACTCTGCGCGGCAATCCTGAAAGGCACGGTCACGGCGGCGGACGTTCAGCTCCGAGCGGCGGATTTTTCAGACGGTCTGTGCCGGGACATCTTCACAGCCTGTCGGTCGCTGGAGGCGGCGGGAAAAGCGTGCGACCTTGTGACTGTCTGCGATGCCCTGCCGGGGCGGGAAAACGATATCACAGGGGTTTGCATCGAGTCGGGGTTCAGCCGGACGCTTGCTATGCAGCATGCGGACATTATCCGTTCTCGAGCCTTGCGGCGAGATGCGCTGCGCTGTCTGACGGATGCGGCTGGGCGACTCAGCGACCCGATGAACGACGTGGAGAGCGTTTGCGCCGAGATGCGGGTTCAGCTTGACAAGCGGCTGGCGCAGGGCGTTACCACGCCGACCGAGGACTTAATGACCTCAGCGCGGCGCGTGCTGGAGGAAAAGGCAGAGGAGCATCCGCAGACGGTGACGAGCGGAATTGAAAAAATCGACATGGCACTGGGCGGCGGATTTAGACCTGCGGAAATGGTCGTCATCGGCGCACGCCCTTCCGTGGGCAAGTCCTCCCTGCTGCTTTATTCGGCACTTCACGCGGCGGCAGACGGCAAAAAAGTTCTTTACATTTCGGCGGAGATGCCGATTCGTCAGAACGCCGTGCGTGCGCTGGCGGCAGTTTCCGGCGTGGAGATGCGGCTGTTTAATCATGCTGAGCAGCTGACGGAGGCTCAGCGTCTTGAAGCCCTGCGTGGGCTGGAGGCGTACGGCGCGGGCAACATCCACCAGTACATGACGACAAATATCCGCGTGCCTGATATTCGGCGGCTGGCGCTGAATATGCGGCGCTCCGGCGGTCTGGATGCGATCTACATCGATTACCTTGGGCTACTCCGGTCTGAGCGCGAAAGTGAAAACACGAATGCCCGCATTTCGGACATCAGCCGGGCGATTAAGGCGCTGGCCTGCGAGTTGCAGATTCCCGTCATCGTCGCCGCTCAGCTCAACCGCAACGCGGCGCGGCAGGACGAGGAGCCGATGCTCCACGAGCTGCGCGACTCCGGCGCAATCGAGCAGGACGCGGATATCGTGATGCTCCTTCATGCGCTGGACGGGCTGAACAGCGATCGGGGCGACCGGAAGTTGATGCTCTACTTGGCTAAGCAGCGCAACGGGCCTCTGATTAAGACGAAGCTGCTTTTGCGCTGCGCACAGATGCGCTTCGTGCAGCTCCCGCCTGGGGCTTGATTTGAGTTTGGGGAGGTCGAGGATGACGCAGGAACAGCTTCAGGCGAAGCGGGCTTTCCGCATAGCCTTTGACTTTTTGAACGCGCATCTTCCCGTGGTGGGCGGTGAAACTTACTGGCTCAAGACTGCCGAGGACGTGGGCGAGGCGTGCCGGGCGGCGGACAGCGACCCGCTGGCGGTCGATCTGCTGGCGGCGGGGTATGGATTTCTGGAACGGGTGGAAGGGGGAAAGCGGTTTTGACTGAAAAACACGCGAAGGCTTTGAATTCGATTTTGAGCGTCGGCGGGCTGCGTGCTGAGCTGGCGGCTATCGTCAGGTACGCGGGGCAGTACGCTCAGCAGGATGAGCATACCCGCTGGGCGGTCTACGAGCGGTATCTTGCGGAAGGGCAAAAGGTGGTCGAGCGCGAGAAGAAGTCGTGGCGGGTTTGGGGCGAAACGTTTTCACGCGATCTGCTGCGCGTGCTGGGGCTGAACGGTTGACCCTGTCCATGCGCCGCCCCACGCCTGCCGAGCGGGAAAAGATTACACGCTGCCGGAAGCAATTTTTTGAGGTGGAGCGGCTGGGACTGATGCTGGAGCAAGCGCAAACGTCCCTGCCTGCCCGCCTGAACGACGGAATGCCCCGAGGAAAGAATCTGCCCTACGGCGTGGACGACAGGCTCATACGGGCAGAGAGAACGCGCAGGGAATACGAGGCGGCGGTTAAGCTGCTGGAGGAATGGCGCGAAGAGGCGCGGGCGGCGATTGACGCGCTGCATCCCTCGACGCCGCAGAAGGGGTTTCTGCTGTCCTTTTATGTGGACGGCTACACGATGAAGGAGTGTTTCATCGGGCTGCATATATCCGAACGCGCCGTGTGGCGGTATCGGGCTGCTATCGAGAATCAGGAGGACACACGGAAGAAAAGCGAAAAGAGCTGATGACGCTGGTCATCGGCATGACGGAAGAGGAACACATCGACAGTCTGCTGGAGGTGGCGCGGTATGTGTCGAGCTGTGAGGATGATTTCCTCAATCGGGATGATTTGGAGGATTACCTCGTGAGCGAGATTTCGCAATGCCGTGATGCGGATATTCCGCGGATCGTCAGCTTCGTTGAGAACTGCTGCAAGAAATTCTGACAGACGGTAAGCGGGCTGAACCCGCCTTCACTTCCGCCGAAGTTTGCCTAACATTGATGCTTTGGCGCACGCGGGCGGTTCATCTCAGATGGTCATAAAAAAGGGGCGGCGCGTGTGCGTCGTCCCCTTCGGTTATTCGGTTTGCTGCTGCTTGGCTGCTTGTCGCGCCTTTCTGGCTGCTGCGCGGGCTTTCCGCTTCTCTTCTTCCTGACGGTCAAGCTCATCAAGCCGGGCACATCGTTCATTCCAGATTG
>URJN01000231.1 GCA_900548125.1 uncultured Eubacteriales bacterium | reverse complement strand
GGTCATACAGCGTCTCACGCACCACATATGCGATGATGCAAACGCCGGTTATCACAAGCAGAAGGTTCGGCACGGCTCTCACCTCCTTCCGGTCAATTTCCGGGGTGGAATGGTGTCAAGTCCGCCGCTACGCCGTGGTCGGTATTCCGACAAAGAAGATTAAACCACATTTCAGAGTCAGCGTCAATACAAAAGCAGGTCGCCCCGCCTTCGCTTGCGTGCAGTCTGCAACAGCATGAAGTACCCGCTCGCGCGGGCGGTTTTACTAAATCTCCTATATATCAAAAAGAACGCCCTTCAAAAGGACGTTCTTTAACTGCGTAGAAAAAATTACTGCGCAACCGGATACACGCTGCAACGGGTCTTCTTCTTGCCCATGCGCTCGAAACGGACAACGCCGTCAACCAGAGCGAACAGGGTATCGTCGCCGCCGATGCCGCAGTTGGTGCCGGGATGAATATGGGTGCCGCGCTGACGGTACAGGATGTTGCCCGCCAGAACGAACTGACCGTCCGCGCGCTTCGCGCCAAGGCGCTTAGACTCGCTGTCGCGGCCGTTGTGGGAAGAACCGGTGCCCTTCTTATGAGCGAAGAGCTGAAGATTCATCGTAAGCATCTGCTTGCCTCCATTCTTCTTGCTGTATCCGAATCAAATTCGGATAGATTTTTTGAATGTCTGTCAGTCCCGTCATGACCGTTTGGAGAACGATTTGCGCTTTTTCCGATTGCTCGGCGGTCATCTCGTTCGGAAGGATACATTTGAGATATCCATCCCGCACTTCGACAACAGGCGTCGTCTTGGCGACGGCTTCAAGCGCATTGACGCCGGTCTGCGTCAGCGCGGAGACCGCGCAGCAAACCAGATCGTATCCCCTTATCTTCTTCCCGCCCGCATGCCCGCTGGCAAGAAAGCCGCGGATGCCGGATTCGGAAGAAGTATAGACCGTGATGGTGGTCATCTCTTAGCCGATCTTGGTGATCTCCACCTTGGTGTACGGCTGGCGATGGCCCTGCTTACGGCGATAGTTCTTCTTGGACTTGTACTTGTAGACGACAATCTTCTCGCCGCGGATCTGACCGACGACCTTACCCTCGACCTTCACGCCCTCGACAACCGGGGTGCCGATCTTCACATCGCCGTCGTTGCCCACGAGCAGGACGTCAAAAGAAACCGTGGAGTCAACCTGAGCATCGATCTTCTCGATGTAAATCACGTCGCCCTCACTAACGCGGTACTGTTTGCCACCAGTCGCAATAATCGCGTACATATGGTGACACCTCCTCATAAATACTCGCCGGGTTTAGGTAGCCGATGCGGCATTTGCAGACCTGTCCCGAGCGGCTTGCCTTCCTATGATATCAGTTTTTTCTGATGCTGTCAACGTTATTCTTCGCTTTTTTCGGAATTTTCGGCATAAAAATTTCCTGCCGTCCGAAACCGGCTCAATATCCGCTCGCTTCTTCGTTTTTGATGATCTTGACGATGCGGCTCGTGCCCAGCCGCGTCGCGCCCAGTTCGATGAACTTTTCCGCATCGGCGATGGAAGCGATGCCGCCTGCCGCCTTGATGCCCTTGCCGTTTGTCATGTGCGCCTTCATCAGCGCAACATCCGCAAAGGTCGCGCCGGCAGTTGAGAAGCCGGTCGAGGTCTTGATGAAATCCGCATCGGATTTGGACACGATATCGCACATGCGAATCTTCTCCTCCTCCGTCAGCAGGCAGGTCTCGATGATGACCTTGAGCGTATGCCCCGCGCACGCCTTTTTGATGGCGTTGATTTCGGCAAGCACCTCGTCGTCGCGTCCGTCCTTGAGCATGCCGATGTTGATAACCATATCGACTTCATCCGCGCCGTTTTTAATCGCGTCCGCCGCTTCAAAGACCTTGACCTCCGTCGTGGAATAGCCCGTCGGGAAGCCGATGACCGTGCATACCCCCACCTTGTCCGCTCTGTCCTGCATATACGCCTTGCAGCGCGCGACATAGCTCGCCGGAATGCAGACCGTCGCCGTATGATACTTCATGGCATCGTCGCAGATGCCCTTAATCTGCTCCCACGTCGTTTCCGGCTTGAGCAGCGTATGATCGACCATCGAAAGAATGTGCTTGATATCCATATGCGTTCTCCTCCTCGTTTCAATAGCTTCATTATACGCCATCCGCAGGCGCGGAGCAAGCTCTCTCTTTTCTTTTTCCGCGCTTTGTCGTATACTGTCCTCATCACCACATCAGGGAGGGTTTGACATGATTATCGGTATGCGCGGTCACGATTTCGGGCGCATGCAGCCCGAAGCACTGGCAGACGCCATTCGTGAAACAGGCTTCGCCGCGACCCAGCTCGCCTTCTCCAAGGCTTTTCCCGAACCGGCGGAGCAGTATATGACGCCGGAATCGCTCAGGCATATCCGCAGTGTCTTTTCCGGCATTTCCCTGCCCGTCATGGGCTGCTATGTCAGCGCAAGCGACCGCGACCCAAGCAAGCTCGCGGAAGCAAAGACGAAGTTTAAGCAGGCTCTTTCCGCAAGCGTGCTTCTCGGCGCGGGCTGCGTCGGCTCGGAAACAACGCATTTCACCTTTCCGGAGGCGGAGCGCGAAGCCGCCTATGCCCGTCTGCTCGATTTTACGCGGGAGGTCTGCGCACACGCCGAACAGGTCGGCGCACGGGTCGGCATTGAGCCGGTTGCCGTCCACACACTGAACACGCCCGAGCTTGCCGCGCGGCTCCTTTCCGACGTAAACAGCCCAAGCCTGCGCATCATTCTGGATACGGCGAACCTGGTCACGCCGCAGACGACCGCCCCTGAAGCCCAAATGGAGATTCTGGAACGCGCGCTCGCCTGCTTCGGCGAAAAAATCTGCGTGCTGCATGTCAAGGACGGCGTATTTAACAGCGAAGGCAAATGGGAGAACCGTCCGCTCGGTCAGGGCATCATGGACTGGGCGCACCTTCTGCCGCGTCTGCGCATGCACGACGACACGCTCTGCGCCCTGCGCGAAGGCGTTTTCCCCGGCATGGCAAAAGAGGAATGCGCCATCATGCACCGCTGGCTTGAAGGCTGAGAAGGGGGCTTCTCTATGGAAAGGGTTCGCCTGCGCACCGCCCGCGTTTCAGACGCGGCGGCATTGCTCGCCATCTATGCGCCGTATGTGCGCGAAACCGCCATTACGTTTGAATACGATGTGCCCGATGAGCGCGAATTCGCCGCGCGCATCCGGCATGTTCTGGAAAAGTTTCCTTATCTTGTCGCGGAAGCCGACGGCGAAATCGTCGGCTACGCTTACGCGGGCGCATTTCATCCCCGCGCGGCGTATCAGTGGTGCGCAGAGATGAGCGTCTACGTCAAGCGGGACGTGCGGCGCATGGGCATCGGCAAAACGCTCTACGCGGCGATGGAAGAGATTTTGCGTATGCAGCGCATAACCAACGCGGAAGCCTGCATCGCCATGCCGAACGAGCCGGATGAGCATCTGACGCTGGACAGCGTGCGCTTTCACGAGCGGATGGGCTACCGCATGGTCGGAGAATTCCGTCAATGCGGCTTCAAGTTCGGACGCTGGTACAACATGGTCTGGATGGAAAAGCTGATTGGCGAGCATCTTGCCGACCAGCCGCCCGTCCTGCGTTTTGACGAAATTCGGGATGACGTTCGGAAAATAGCGGGCATCGCCTGAGCGGAGGCAGAATCCGCTCCTGCCTTCGCCGAAATGCAAATAAAGAGAGGACGGCTTACGCCGTCCTCTCTTTATGGGATGCGGGGAAAATCAATACCAGCCCTCGGTAAGGGTCTTTTCTTTCGCGCCATAGGTCTTTTTGAACTCGACACGATAAAAATCATCGATCTGGCGTGCGGCATCCGCTCGACGCCCATCATACACGCAGTACGCAATGTTCACGATAACCAACGCAGCAAAGACGAAAACAGC
>URJN01000230.1 GCA_900548125.1 uncultured Eubacteriales bacterium | reverse complement strand
AAATAAGAACGACCGATATTTCCCACACTTTTTGGGAATATCGGTCGTCCTTTTATGACAGTCAGAGAGCTGTTCTGTTCTTTTGCAATAATTGCCGAATCAACCTGCATCCGCAGGATGACCGAGCTAGAATTGCGGAACACTTCGCGCCCGTCCATCGGCTGCCCGTCCACGCAGCGCGATTATTTCTTTGCACACTTCGCTACGATATCCTGCATCTGCGCCCAATTTTCTTCCATATGGCGGACAAGCTCAAACTGCGTCCTTGCGCGGTCGAGATTGTGCCCCGGACGATGAACCTTGAAGTATTTATCGCCGTTCAAATGGTCCGCTAAGAAGCGCATGCCGCATTCGAGCGTCATCAGCTTCGCGCCCATCGGCAGAAGCTCAATTTCCCGCTGAGTCAGCACCTTTCCCGCCTCGCTCAGATAACCGCGCGTAAACGCTTCAAACATCGTCAGCGACAGCTGCACGCGGCTGAGATCGCGCTCATCCTCCTCGGCGGTATTCGCGCCGAAGCGAATGGAGTCGCCAAAGTCATATGCCGCCAGACCGGGCATAACCGTATCCAAATCAATGACACAGACGCCGCGTCCGGTCTTTGCGTCGAGCAGCACGTTGTTCAGCTTTGTGTCGTTATGCGTCACGCGCAGGGGAATTTCGCCCGCCGCCAGCGCATCCATCAGCACATGCACATCGCGCTCACGCTCGCGGCAGAATTCGATTTCCGCCGCAACCTCACCCAGACGCCCCGCTTCATTGCGCGTTATAGCGTCCTGAAGCTGCTGATAGCGCACCGGTGTGTTGTGGAAATCGCGGATGGTTTCAAAGAGCGTATCCGCGGGGAAGCTGCCAATCTGCCGCTGGAAGCGTCCAAACGCCTCGCCGGAAAGCTCGAACAATTCAGGCGTGTCCGGCAGGTCGCGGGAAATCGTATCCTCAACAAACAGATACATGCGCCAGAGTCCGCCCTCCGGATCATAGGTGAAATACCCGCCCTTCTGCGTCTGCACCAGCGTCAGCGTTTCGCGGTACGGGTCTCCCCCCTCCTCCCGAATGACGCCGCGCAGATAATCCGTCACGCGGAGAATATTGCTGATGACCTCCTCCGGCTTGGGGAATACGTAGCTGTTGACCCGCTGAAGGATGAAGCGTCCTCCGCCCGTCGTCACCAGATAGGTATCGTTGATATGTCCGTTGCCATAAGGCTCCGCCGTCCATGCGCCGTCCGGAATATCGAACTGAGGAACGACGAATTCAATGTTCTTATCCATACTACCCTCCGCTCTTTAGCCTTTAACGCCGCCGGAAGTCAAGCCTTCCGCCAAGTGTTTTTCAATGCACATGAACAGGATAATGACCGGTATCGTCGCAATCAGCGCGGCGGCAAAGAGGTACTGCCATTCAATCATGTTGAACGAGCTGAACTGCGTGATGCCGACCGTAATGGGCTTATTGGTCGGGGTCGAAATCAGCACGGTGGAAATGGTGTATTCGTTCCATGCGTTGATGAAAACGAAGATGAGCGTCGTCACGATGCCCGGCGCGGACATCGGCAGCAGGATGTTAATGAGCGCGCCGACGGTCGTACAGCCGTCGATGCACGCCGCCTGTTCCATCTCCGGCGAAATCGAAACGAATGTGCCGCGCAGCAGCCAGATGGCAAACGCCTGGTTGAACGCCGCGTTGATGAGCATCAAGCCGATGATGGTGTCATTGAGGTGCAGCGTGTTCATCAGCTGGGAAATGCCGACCAGCAGCACCACCGGAGAGAACATCTGGCTCATGATGACAAAGCCAAGGAACAGTCCGCGTCCCTTAAACTGCATGCGCGCCATCGCATACGCCGCCGGAATACCGCAGAGCATCGCAATCGCCGTCGCGCCGGTCGAGAGGAGAATGGAGTTGAGCAGGAAACGAAGGACGCCGCGTTCGCAGATATCCTTGAGGTTGCTCCATACCCACTGCGTCGGCAGCATATGCAGGAAGTACATATCCGTCGTTTCCGCGTTACTGCGGAACGCCGTGATGAACATGACATAGAACGGATACAGAATGAAGATGCTGAGGATGATGATGAACAGATACAGTCCGCCGCGGGAAAGCGTCTTTTTCAGCTCGCCAAAACGCAGGTAGGTCACGCCGCACAGCAGCACCAGAATCGCCGCAAACGCAGCCCACAGCACCGCGCTGATCTCCACCTGCAGACCGCCCAGCAGCGTCAGAAGCTCATCCCCCGCCGCTCCGTGATACAGGAAATCGTTCAGCCCTGCAAGCAGCGCATCATCCTGAACATGCCCGCTGACGAGCAGATTGACGCGCCGAGAGAACGTATAGGTGACCGACCGCGCGAATTCCGGAACCATCAGCAGCGCAGCGAGAGCCAGTATGCCCGCCGTCAGATACATTCGATTGGTCGTCAGGGCGAGTGCCGTGCGCGGCACATCCAGCGTCTTTCGGCTCGCCGCAAGCAACAGAATCAGCGAAACCGCCAGACACAGCATCATGATGCCCACAGCATTAGATACGCCAACGCTTGTCATGCCCTTGGAATGACCGAAATTCGCAAGCAGGAGTGCCCAGCCAGAGCGCGAAACCGTCTCCCGAACGGTGAACGTGACCATCGAGGTCGTCACACCCTTGGAATTGGTGCGCTCGGTCACGCTTTCATCGACCGTGAGCTTATCGGAGTCATACTTCGCGCAGACCGCCTCGACCTCAGCCTTCGCTTCCAGATATTTTTCATCGCCGACGAACGTATTGGCACTGCGCTTGGTGAACACGGTCGTTTCAAACTTCACCAGCGGGAGGAACAGAACGGCAAAGGCCAGCAGAATCGCCGCGATGCACATCGCCAGCACACGGCGCGTCTTTTTGTTTGCGGAAAGCTCCATTTATTCTTCCTCCTTCCGCAGCGTGATGACCATGTACAACCCCGCCACAGCGCAGAGAATGATAAAGCCGATGACGGAAAGCGCCGTCGCCGGTCCCTTCTTCTGGTCGTAGAAGGCGAGCATATACAGATAAGTGATGAGCGTGTCCGTTTTATTGGCGGGCGCACCCTTGGTGATGGTGAAGATAATCGGGAAGGAGTTGAAAACGTAGATGATATTCAGCACCGTGCTGACCGTCAGCGACGGGCGGACCAGCGGAATGGTCACATGGAACAGCTTCTGCCAGAAATTCGCGCCGTCTACCGTCGCCGCCTCATAATACGCCGCGTCAATGGACTGCAAGCCGGAAAGCACGCAGAACGTGACAAACGGAATGGTGACAAAGATACCGACGCCGCACTCCCACGCGAACTCAATCTGATACGTTGCGCGCCAGTTGATGGCATTTTTGATGATGCCCAGATTGAGCAGGACGTTGTTCAGATTGCCGTATTCATACTTGATGATATAGTTCCAGATGGACGCCTGAATGACCAGCGACGTCGCCCACGGGAAGACAACGATCGAGCGGGCAATTTTACGGCCGACAAACTTCTGATTGAGCGTCATCGCAACGATGAAGCCGAACAGCGTCGAAAGACCGACGACCGACACGACCCACACAACCGTATTGAGCATGACCGTACCAAAAACCGGTGCGGAAACGGCGTCCTTAAAGTTCTGCAAGCCGACGAAGCCGCCGACAATACCGGACTTGGATATCTCGCTGAACGCGAGCTTAAACACAATACCGATTGGGAACACAACAAAGATGGTCATCAGCAGGATGCTCGGCAGCAGCCAGACATACGGCTCCCACTTATGACGAACAAGAACAGAATTCACTCCATAACCTCCTCTTTTTTGGGGTGGGGACGATTGGGGCTTTGCCCCAAACCCCACAAGGGAACTGAGTTCCCTTGACCCTTCACTACGCTATCGCTGCGCGATAGCTGAGGGAAAAATGTAACATAGCTTTAAACTGCCGCGAAGCGGAGATG
>URJN01000229.1 GCA_900548125.1 uncultured Eubacteriales bacterium | reverse complement strand
CGTTTTTTCGTAGTAAACGCTTGACTTTATCCGCTGAATCCATCATAATATGTTGGGTTATTTTGAAAAAGAAGGTGTATCGTATTCATGCCCCAGCGTATTGTACACGTTTATCCCGGTTCACTTGCCGCCAGAAGCGGCATTCGTGAGGGAGAAACGCTGATTTCCATCAACCGCACGCCGGTGCTCGATCTGGTCGATTATCAATATCTCACTGCGCGTCCGTCGCTGGAAATGCTGCTGGAGGACGAAAGCGGTACGCAGCATGTCGTCCATATCCATAAGCTTACGGAAGAATCGCTCGGTCTGACGCTTGAATCCTCGCTGATGAGCTGCCCGAAGACCTGCGCCAATCACTGCATGTTCTGTTTCATTGAGCAAATGCCGCCGGGCATGCGCCCCAGCCTCTATGTTCGGGACGATGACTGGCGTCTTTCGCTGATGGCAGGCAACTTCGTCACGCTGACCAACCTGCCCGCACGCGAAATGGATCGCATGATCGAGCGCAAAGCCAGTCCGCTGTATATCTCGGTTCACACGACAAACGGCGAGCTGCGCAAGAAGATGCTGCATCACATCCACGCCGATCGAATCATGGAGCATCTGCATCGCTTCGCGGACAACAACATGAGCTTCCATTGTCAGGTCGTGCTTTGCCCGACCATCAACGATGGACCGGAGCTTGACCGCACGATGCACGATTTGGCTTCGCTGATGCCGCATGCACTGACGGTTGCGCTCGTGCCCGTCGGGTTGACCAAATACCGCGATCACTTGTACCCGCTTCGTCCTTACACAAAGGAAGAAGCCGAGCAGGTCATCCGACAGGCAGAAGCTTTCCAGAAGGAGATGCTCGCCGCGCACGGAACGCGGTTCGTCTTCCCATCCGATGAGTTCTATCAGATTGCGCAGCATCCCCTGCCCGATGTAGACAGCTACGAGGATTTTCCGCAGTTTGAAAACGGCGTCGGGCTTCTGTGCCGCCTGCGGGACGAATATGAAACCGCTCTGCGCCTCGATCCGGATGAAGGGCAATCCGTCCCCCGCAGGGTCATCATGGCTTGCGGAACATCCGTCGCGCCGTTCTTGCAGGAGCTGACCACCCGTCACCCCGTCATCGGCGTTGATATCCGCGTTAAACCCATCCTCAACCGCTTCTTTGGCGAAACCGTGACCGTTTCCGGCTTGATTACCGGACAGGATTTGGTCGCGCAGCTTCAAGGCGAGGAAGCGGATGAAATACTCATTACCGAAAGCATGCTTCGTGAAGGAGAAGCCATTTTCCTTGACGACATGACGCTTGACCAGGCGCAGGAAGCCTTGGGCATCCGCATCACGCCCGTTCCGGACGACGGCGCGGATTTGCTCTATGCCCTGCGCGGAACGGAGGAATAATCACCATGGCAAAGCCCCTTGTTGCGGTCGTCGGTCGCCCGAATGTCGGCAAATCGACCTTTTTCAACAAAATCGCGGGACGCCGTATCTCCATCGTAGAGGATACGCCCGGTGTCACCCGTGACCGCATTTACGCAGACTGTGAATGGCTCAACCACAAATTCACACTCATCGACACCGGCGGAATCGAGCCGCGCACGGACGACATCCTGCTCAAGCAGATGCGCCGTCAGGCGGAAATCGCCATTGATACCTGTGACGTCATTCTCTTTTTCACCGACGGACGCACCGGATTGACGGCAGACGACGAGGACGTCGCCACCATGCTGCGCAAGAGCCGCAAGCCGGTCATTTTGGTCGTCAACAAGGTCGATCATCAGAGCATGAACGACACCATTTATGACTTCTATACGCTCGGTTTGGGCGATCCCTTCCCCATTTCCGCAACCAACATGCTTGGTTTGGGCGACCTGCTCGATGAAATGGTCAAGTATTTCCCCAATGACGAACAGCAGGACGAAGAAGAAGATCATACCATCCAGATTGCGGTCGTCGGTCGTCCGAACGTCGGCAAATCGAGCCTTGTCAACCGCATTCTCGGTCAGGAACGCTCGATGGTATCCGGCATTGCCGGCACGACGCGCGACGCCATCGACACGGCTTTCGTCCGCGACGGACAGCACTACAACATCATCGACACCGCCGGCATACGCCGCAAGCGTGCCATTGAAGAAGAATCCATCGAGCGTTACAGCATCGTCCGTGCGCTGGCAGCCGTACGCCGCTGCGACGTTGCGCTCATCGTCATCAATGCCGAGGACGGCGTGACGGAGCAGGATACGAAAGTTGCCGGTTATGTTCACGACGAGGGCAAGGCAGCCATCATCGTCGTCAACAAATGGGATGCCCTCGAGAAGGACACCAATACCATGGAAGCCTTCCGCAAGAAGGTTATTGAAGATCTGAAGTTTATGGACTATGCGCCTGTTCTCTTCATCTCCGCGCTGACGGGTCAGCGCGTGCCGAAGGTTCTGGAGAGCGTGCGCGACGTTTATGAACAGGCTTCCCGCCGTATCACGACCGGCTTGCTCAACGATATTCTCGCCGACGCCACCACTGCGCTCCAGCCGCCGTATATCAGCGGCCGCCGCCTAAAAATCTACTATGCGACCCAGCAGAGCGTCTGCCCGCCTACCTTTGTCCTCTTTGTCAACGACGAAACGCTGATGCACTTCGCATATCAGCGATATCTGGAAAACCAGTTCCGCAAGTCCTTCGGCTTTGAAGGAACGCCCATCCGGTTTATCCTGCGCAACAAGAATCAGAAGGGAGACGACGTCAAATGAACGATGTCATGAAGCTCCTTCTGACGCTGGTTATCGGCTACCTGCTCGGCAGCATCTCCACCGGCGTTATCCTCTCCCGCGTGTTCGGGCACAAGGATATCCGCAGTCAGGGAAGCGGCAATTCCGGCACAACCAATATGCTGCGCGTGATGGGCAAAAAATTCGCTCTGCTGACGTTCGCGGGCGACCTGCTCAAGGGCATCATCGCCGTGCTGATTGGCAAAGCGTTGCTTGGCACGCAGGCAGGCGAAATTGTCGGCGCGTTCGGCGCAATTCTGGGACATAACTTCCCGCTCTACTTCGGCTTTAAGGGCGGCAAGGGCATCGCAACCAGCTTCGGCTGCTTGCTGATTGTGTTCCCGCTCCAAACACTTTGCGCATTCGGCGTATTCCTGCTTCTCGTTGCGACGACGCGCTATGTATCTGCCGGTTCTCTCGGCGCGGCGGTCACGCTTCCGTTTTTCATCATGTTCACCACGCCCTGTGACCCTGTCATCTGGGGTTCTGTCATCGCCATCTGCCTGCTGGCAATTTGGCGGCATTATCCCAATATCAAGCGGCTGATGAATCATACCGAAAGCAAGCTCAACCTTGGAAAGAAGAAAAACGCCTGACCTTTCTCAAAATCGCATTAAAAACAAGCTGACAGTGTTTTGCATTGTCAGCTTGTTTGCTTATAGGAGGTACGGGTGAACCCAGCCTATTTTGCAGCGTATGGCAAGCTGCATAAATTCAGCCACGTGCGCAAAAACTGAGAACTTTGCAGGCTTTAGCGGAAATGAGAGCGGGCTCAACCCGCTATGTTTGTCAGCCTTCCAGCTGTTCGGTTTCTTCCCCCTGCACCCTTCGGCGCGTCGGCAGGCAGATGACCTGCCCGGAAACGAAATCGCTGGGCAAAAGATTCGGATTCAGCCGCAGAATCTGCTCGACATTCGTTCCGTTTCGCTCAGCGATTTCATCGAGCGTGTCGCCTTCCTGAAGCCGATAGACAGGTCCGCCGTTTTCGCAAAGACCACGGTCTCCGCTCGGCGGCACGCAAAGCACATCACCAGGGCGAAGTGCCGTCAGACGAATATCCTCGTTATATTCCCGCAGAGCGCGGAGCGATACGTTGGAAGAAAGCATCACATCAACCACACTCTGCCCCTGCTGCACCGTATACGCCGATGAACCGACCGGACAGGAACGTCCCTC
>URJN01000228.1 GCA_900548125.1 uncultured Eubacteriales bacterium | reverse complement strand
TAAAAAACCTTGTTGAAGCCGCCGCGAAGCGAAGAAAGGGTGCAGGGAACGAAGTTCCTTGCCGGGGTTTGGGGATTGGAGTCACGCGCCCGCTGTGCGGGATTCAGCGTGACGGAAATCGGAAATCGCAAGGAGCGCTTGCGCGACTATGCGAGTTTCCCGGATCGGCAGCCCAACGTTCCCCAAATAAAATTAAAATTCTCCAGTTTCAGAGCAGAATGCAAAGCATTCTACGATTGAAACGGGTTTCCGCTGAAAAGCATGTTTTTAGATGCAAACCAGCCTAAATCATCGTCAAAACAGCGCAAAACGGAGAAGGACGTCCGGCGTAAATCGGCAGCCCGTCCTTCTCCTTCATGAAACACAAAAAACCGGCTCTCCATTTCCGGAGAGCCGGTTTTCTATGTCTGTTCAGACCGGATTACTTCGCGATGTAAGCCGCCGCGTTCTGCGCCGCGATGCGGCCAAAGACCACGATATCGGCAACCGCGTTGCCGCCCAGACGGTTCGCGCCATGCACGCCGCCGGTGACCTCGCCAGCCGCATACAGACCCGGAATCGCCTCGCCCGCTTCGGTCAGCACTTCAGCGTTCGTGTTGATCTTCAGACCGCCCATCGTGTGATGGATGCCCGGAGAAACCTTGATGGCGTAGTACGGAGCGGTATCCAGCGCGGACGCGAAGGACAGGCGGCCAAACTCGTCATCCTTCTGGTCGGCAACCGCCTTGTTCCAAGTCTCCATCGTCGCGGTGAGGGTCGCCGGATCGATGCCGAGCTTCTCAGCCAGCTCCTCGTAGCTGTCCGCCTGCACAGCGTAGCCCTTGGTGAAGTAGCCGTTGTAGGTGGAAGAAGCGTCCATCATCTTCTGGTCGAGGATGGTGTAGGCGTAGCCGCCCTCCTGAGCCAGCTCAGCCGCGGAAACGTTGTCGCGGGTTTCCAGCTCGTTGACGAAGCGCTTGCCTTCCTGGTTGACCAGAATCGCGCCGTCGCCGCGGATGCCTTCGGTAATCAGAGCCGTGGTGGTTTCGGTGTAAACGGACGGATGGATCTGAATCTGGTTCATATCCACGGTCGCCGCGCCGACAGCCGTTGCCATGTCGATGCCGTCGCCGGTGATGGTCGGGGCATTGGTGGTCACGAAGCCTTTAAGCTCCGGCTTCAATTCCGCAACGCGGTCAAGGTCAGCGCCGAAGCCGCCGCTGGCAAGGATGACCGCCTTGGCACGAATGGTGTATTCGCCGTTCTCGTTCTTCACCTTCACGCCGACAGCCTTGCCGTCTTCCATGACCAGCTCGGTCGCCGCGGTGTTCACTCGCAGGTCAATCTTGCTTTCCGCATCCACATCAGCGGTCAGCACCTTGACCAGATACGCGCCTACCGGCGTGGTCTTGCCATCCTCGGTGGTGGCACGATGGATACGCTTGACACTCGCGCCGCCGAAGGAACCGACGTTGGTCAGGTTCGCGTTCTTGGTCGCCAGCCAGTCAATCGCCTCGGCGGAGTTGCCCGTCAGGGTCATGACCAGATCCAGATTGTTCAGGCACTTGCCGCCGACCATGGTGTCCAGCGCGAACAGCTCGACGGAATCAAAGTAACCGGTCGGGTTCGCCTTGTATGCCTCAAACTGCGCCTCGACGGTCGCAATCAAATCGCCAATCTGGTCGCCGTATTTTTCCTTCGCGGTCGCAAGGGTCTTTTCAACCGCCTGCGTCGTCGCGTCGGACCACTCGTTCTTATCCTGATAGACGGTCTTCGCAGCGTTCATGCCGCCGGTTGCACGGCTGGTGTTGCCGCCGGTGGAACCCGCCTTCTCCACGACGATGACGCTGTTCACGCCCGCATCGACAGCCTGCAGCGCAGCAGTCATGCCCGCTCCGCCTGCGCCGACGATCACCACGTCGCACTCGGCGTCGGAAACGGTGGTGTCCTCCGCCTCAGCCAGACCCGCAGCGACCATCGCCTTCTTCGCCGCTTCCTTGACGGCATTCGTCGTCACGGTCGCGCCGGAAATGTTGTCAATATCCGCGCCCTGCGCTTCGACGATCGCCGCCGCGTAGGTGCCCTCAGCGCACGGCTCATAGCCGATGCCCTTCGTCTCGTTCTCGCCCACGACCTCCGCCGCGGTAATCTTGCCGTCCTCAACAGTCAGGGTGACGGAAACATCGCCGCCCATGCCCTGCGCGGTACCGGTGTAAGTTTCAGCCGACGCGCCGGCAGCCAGACCGGTCGCCAGCATCATGGACAGAAGAACCGATGCAAATTTCTTCATGAAGCATAACCTCCATTTCTTTTTCGCAGGCGTATTGTATCATCTGTCGTCCTCTTTGTCAATTCCTTGACAGTGTTTTCGGTTTTTCAGCTGAATTTTCGCGGGTTTTTCGTTTCTTTTTTCTCTGTTTGTTCTCATATATCTCGATTTTTCCTTTTAATCACAACAAAAAAAGCGGCAGGAGAGGGGGCAGCTCCGCCGCTTTGACTGGAAAAAATGTTTGATAAATCGTATCGTTTTTCGGCTTTTGCGCATTGTTATCCGCTGTACGCATAGCCGCTATGCCTAATCCATATGGCACAGTTTACTTCTTGGAACCCGTGCCGACTCTGTCACGCTGTGCCTGAGGCTCAACCGCGCCGTCGATTGCTTCATCCGCCACGACGACGACCGGCTGCTCGTTATCGACAATCTGAATAAACGTCTTGCCGACCTTCATGGAAAGCTCCTCGCCGTTCTCGTCGAAGAACACCATGCGGTTGTTCAGTTTCTTGGTCGCCGAGCAGTCGCGCGCCCATGTGCCGCGGATATACTTGCCGTTCTGGAATATTTCGGCAACGCCCTGACCGTTCAGCCGGATGACCGGACGGGACGGATTGCCGCTTGACCACGAGACATCCGTGCGGATGACGATAACGTTGGCATAGGCGCATACCTCTCCGGTGTTTCCGTCGGTATACGGCGCACCGTTGCGGTAGCGTTCAAACAGACCCGTAGAGGCGTTGTATTCGTAAGCGGTGCGATATGCGTCATTGGTCACCTTGTAGTTGATAACGATGCCGTTTACATCCTCGCCGCGCTCAAGCCCGGTTTCGGAAAACACGAACGGATGCGGCGTCGGGCTTTCTCTGTAATCCGCCTCCACCTCGCTCATATTCAGGCGAACGTTATGCGGTCCGACATGACCGCCGTCGCTCGTGCGCTGGAACCAGCCGGTGTTCTTGCTGATGCCGTTCAGGTAGGGATATTTGAGCTTTTTAACGCTGCTGTTCGCCTCAATCCAGTCCTTCATGTTGTTCTTGTCCCGCCCGCCCTGATAGCCGTAGAAGCAGAACACGCCGCCCCACATCTCGCGGAGCGAACACATCGGCACGCGCGCAGAGCGCACGGGACCTGCGCCTTCAGCCGGATATTCGCCCATGAACAACGCCAGCTGGCGCGTAGAGCCGTCCGCCTGAATCGGCATTTCATAAATCAGGTCTGCCGAGCCGACGCCCCAGTTCGGCAAAGCCGCGGGATGCGAGTCAACCGTAATCAGCGTCGGGCGGTAATCGCCGCTGAACGCCTCGCCGGTAATCGGGTTCACGCCGTCCTGCATGCCGTTTTCCTTGGGCATCTTGACGGACAGCTTTTCCGAGCCGTAGGATTTCGGCGCGCCGAGCTGCTGGGCATAGCCGCTCGCCGAAATGCCTGCGTCGTCCAGCGTGAATTCCCTGGCTGCGCCCGCGGCTGTCGGAATCGCCATCAGCACACAGAGCGCCGCGGCGGACGTCAGCTTCAAAAAGTGATTCATCTTTTTTCCTCCCTTACATGAAGTGTATTCAGACCGCATGTTTTCCTGTGTAACGTCGCGCCGATACGGTTTTGACCATAATTGCGTCAAGAAGAAGACATTCATAGTTGTCTTCAACTTAACTTGTGGTGTTTTGAAACAGGCATAAAAGAA
>URJN01000227.1 GCA_900548125.1 uncultured Eubacteriales bacterium | reverse complement strand
CATGCGCGATTCAATGCGCATTTCAAGCAGCAACTCCAACAGCCTGTGTGGGACGGCTTTAAATTCTCGCCACGCCGGTTTCGCGCGCCGCCTTCATCACGGCGTCCGCTACCGCGCGCGCCACGCGCTTATCCAGCGCATCCGGCAGAATATACTCTGCGGAGAGCTTGTCGCCCGTCAGCTCAGACAGCGCGTAAGACGCCGCCATCTTCATTTCTTCGTTAATGCAGGTCGCACGGCAATCCAGCGCGCCGCGGAAAATGCCGGGGAACGCCATCACGTTGTTGATCTGGTTCGGGAAATCGCTGCGGCCCGTGCCGACAACCGCCGCGCCGGCGGCCTTCGCCTCGTCCGGCATGATTTCGGGCATCGGGTTCGCCATCGCAAAGACAATCGGATCCTTCGCCATCGAGCGAACCATATCCTGCGTCAGCACGCCGGGTGCGCTCACGCCGATAAACACATCCGCATTCTTTACCGCGTCAGCCAGCTTGCCGCGCAGATGCTCACGGTTGGTCACCTTTGCCATCTCCGCCTGCGCCGGATTCAGCTCCTCCATGCCTTCGTCGATAATGCCGAAGCGGTCAACCAGCGTCAGATGCTTGACGCCGAGATTCAGCATGTGCTTGGAAATCGCAATGCCCGCGCTGCCCGCGCCGTTGAGCACCACGCGCGCCGTACCGATATCCCTGCCCGTCACCTTCAGCGCGCCGAGCAGCGCGGCGGCAACGACAACCGCCGTTCCGTGCTGGTCATCATGGAATACGGGAATGTCGCAGATTTCCTTCAGCCTGCGCTCGATTTCAAAGCAGCGCGGCGCGGCGATGTCTTCGAGATTGATGCCGCCGAAAGAGCCAGCAATCAGGCTGATCGTCTGTACGATTTCATCCACATCCTTGGAGCGGACGCAAATCGGAAACGCATCCACACCTGCAAACGCCTTGAACAGCGCACACTTGCCCTCCATTACCGGCATGCCCGCTTCCGGTCCGATATCTCCCAGACCAAGAACCGCGGTTCCATCCGTAATAACGGCGACCAGATTCGCGCGTCGGGTCAATTCATAGGACTTATCCACGTCGCCGTGAATAACCATGCACGCCTCGGCAACGCCCGGCGTATAGGCAAGAGAAAGATCATGGCGGTCATTGATGGGTACGCGGGAAACGACCTCGATTTTGCCCTTCCACTCATAGTGCTTAGCCAGAGATTCTTCGCGGATATTCATTGATATGTCCTTTCCTTCCCGTCAGGGAAACATGATTGAATCGTTTGGCGGCGTGCATCCCGCCGAGCAGCGCAGCTGTATGCCCGTTAACAGAGGAGCTGACGTCTTGCAGATTGATTACAGCAATTCAAATCCCATTCTCTATTTTATTCAATCCAGCTCTTTGTCTGCAATCTGGCTTAATCTTACCATATTCCGATGTCAAACGCAAATTCGTTTTCATGATGGTTTCAATAAGAAAATGTGATGGGCAGATTTGGGGAAAATCCTGCTGAATTTTTCCGCAATAAAACGCCCTGTATTCTGCATGACTCGCGCAAATCGCGTGTTCCGGCAGAACACAGGGCGTATGGATTCAGACCCGCCTCAATCTCCTTCAATCATTCGATAGCCCACGCCGACCTCGGTAAAGATATACTCAGGCTCGGCGGGGTTCTTTTCAATCTTGCGGCGGATATTCGCCATATTCACGCGCAGAATCTGGTTGTCATACGCCTTATTGGGACCCCAGATTTCCTTGATGAGATAGTCATAGGTCAGAACACGTCCGGCATAGCGTCCCAGCAGCGCGACGAGCTTAAACTCGTTCTGCGTCAGGTTGGCATCCCTGCCGCCGATGAACACGCGGTATTTGTCGTAGTCGATGACCAGCCCGCGTGCGGTAAAGCGGTTTTCCTTGGCAATGGCGGTGTTGCCGCTTGTCGTGCGCGTATGGCGGATTGCGGTGCGCAGACGCGCCAGCAGCTCGGATGTGCCAAACGGCTTGGTGATGTAATCATCCGCACCGGCATCCAACGCACGAACCTTTTCGCGTTCATCCGTTCGGGCGGAAACCACGACAACCGGCATCAGCGACCACGTCCGCAGTTCCTCCAGCACCTCCATGCCGTCCATATCCGGCAAGCCCAAATCCAGAATCACCACGTCCGGGCAGTGCGACGCCAGCATGCTGATGGCTTCACGTCCTGTCCCCACCGCGATGGATTCATAGCCGTTTGCCTCCAGCACCCGACGCATAAAGTTGCATATCGCCCGATCATCCTCGACAATCAGTACCTTTCCCCGTACAGCCATGCTCATTCTCCTTCCATCGGCAGCGTAAAGGATACGCACGCGCCGCCTTTTTTGCGGTTGCGCGCCTTCATCTCTCCGCCATGCGCCCGTATAATGCTCATGCAGACCGAAAGCCCAATGCCCATACTGCGCCGCCCGTCGCCGCGCAGCTCGCCCGCATGCGGAAACATTTCTTCAAACAGCTTCGGCAATACCGCCGGATCGATGCCCGCGCCGTTGTCCAGTACGCTGAACAGCGCATGGTCGTCCTCCTTCGTGATGCGCAGCTCGATTTCCGTCGCGCCCTGCGCATGAATCACAACATTCTCCATCAGGTTAATCAGCACCTGCTCGATAAGCGTCGCATCCATCGGAACCATCAGCAGCTCATCCGGCACGCTGACCCGAACGGGAATCGCGTTGAACCGCTTTTTAAACTTGCCGACCGCCTCCGCCGCGATTTCTTCCGCCGCCTGCGGAATCTTGCAAATCTGCACCGTTTGTTCATTGAACCGCGTGATGGAGAGCATGTTCTCCACCAGCCGCACCAGCCATTGCGCGTCGTCACGCACATGGCTGATGAGGTCCTTCTTCACCTCGTCGCTGAATTTATCGTAGTTTTCCAGAACAGCCGACGATGAACCGATGATAGCGGTCAGCGGCGTCCGCAGGTCGTGCGACACGGAGCGCAGAAGGTTGGCTTTCATCTTTTCCGTTTCCGCTTCCGCTTTGATTCTCTCCTGCCGCTTCACCCGCTCGGTCAGCATGCCGACGACAAAAGACACGGCGAACATCGTCACAAAGGTCAGCGGGTAACCGGTTATCGTGAAATTGAATTCAAGATACGGATAGGTAAACGCATAGTTGACCCCGATGACCGACACAATCGACGCCACAAGGCTAAACAAAAAGCCGTTCGTCAGTCTGGCAATCAACAGCACCGCCAGCACAAAGACCATCGGCACCGCGCTGTCGCTGTCGCCGACATGCGTCAGCAGAGCGCAGACCACGGATGCCAGCAGCAGAACGCCCAGCGTGATGCCCGCGTCGCACAGCACCTGTCTTTTATTCGTTCTCTGCGGAATCAGCATTTCCCGACAGGCCTTTAACATTTTTTGAGTGGAGGTCTGCATACCGCGAGCCCCTTTCCATTTTCAAAGTCCATTTGATTATACCATGCGCCGATATCAAATTCGCGTTAAGATTGCCGGAATTTTGCCGGAAGGCTGCACAAAACATCCGCGTGAATTTTATTCACTTCCATACTATCCCTCTTGAATGAAAACGTGGTATAATCGCCTCTGCTCTTGCGGGAAAGCCCGCTTTCAAAGCAAAAAGGAGTTTCTTGATTTATGCCGCTCGTTATCGTTACTATTTTATTTCTGCTTTTGTTCTTCTGCGAAGGCGTTATTCATGTTTCTCGTCAGATTGACGAGGCTTCCGCGCTCTGCCGTTATCAGCAGACCGAGCATCCGCTTCGCCACACAAGCGACCGTTATCTCGATATTTGGGGATAATCTGAATTGTGCCCTTGACTTTTGACCGGAAATCAGATATACTGTTTCTGTTATTTCCGTGCCGGTGTGGTGGAATTGGCAGACGCCCGGGATTCAAAATCCCGTGTCCGCAAGGACGTGCGGGTTCGACCCCCGCCACCGGCACCACGTGTG
>URJN01000226.1 GCA_900548125.1 uncultured Eubacteriales bacterium | reverse complement strand
ACTCGTCATCAGAAGATCATACGGAATCGGATACGCCCACTGAGCCGCTTCCGGTTCCATCTCGATCATCTGTGCTTCCTGAGCATCGTCAAAATCAGATAAATCCAGTGTTTCTTCCGCATATGCAAGTGTGAACGACGTCATCAGCACCGCAAAAACAAGCGTATTACGGATTAACTTGTTCATATCATGTTTCCTCCTGCATGGTTTCAATACGCTCCGAACGCACTGCAAGAATATATTCTTCAAACGTTACACCAAGCTCTGTAATCTCTGCCGCCGCTTCTTTGCCTACATAGCGAAGATGCCACGGCTCATAGATATATCCGGTAATATTCGTTTTTTCCTTCGGATAGCGAATGATGAATCCGTATTCTGCACAATGCTCTGCCGTCCAGATGCCCTCCGGAGATTCGCCAAAGGCTTCCGTCAGTCCGGTTCCTTTTGTCGTTTCTCCTTCGATATCCATCGCAAGTCCCGTTTGATGTTCCGAATAGCCGGGCTTGGCAACGCTGGCGTTTGCCTGTTTCTCGTCCATTCGCTCCAGCTTGCGTTCAAATATCGCCTTCTGCGTGGAATAACTCCGATATCCACTCGTTGCATACAGTATGATTCCGTCTTGCGCAGCAGCTTCAAACAAGTCTTCCAGTGCGGCGGCAGCTTCCGGACGCATATAAATATTCTCCGAAACCGCCTCTCTCGTCGGCTGTACATCGGGCTTAACCAACGTAACCGGAACGGCAGGTGCCTTATTGTTTTTGTTGACCAGAATCAGCGTATCCGTCGGATCCTGATGCGGCATCATATACCCCCAAGATTCAAACATCATCGCCGCGCCAAGCGTCAGCGACGCAATCGTTCGTATGGAAAGCATACGTTCGCCTCCTTTAAATCAGTCCTGCCAGACGACGGCATGTTCGCCCAACTGTGCCGCCAGCTGCCCGAATAGCTGTTCATCTGCCATCGCACATACCTCTATGCCGTCTGCCGCATATTCTTCGCTGAGCACTTGTCCGTCCTTGTGTATTTTAGCGAGCAAACCACCCTGCGCATACGGAATGATCACCTTCATCGGGCGCGATACGCCGCGAAGCTCCAACCTGATGCACTCCAGCAGTTCATCCAGTCCTTCACCCGTCTTGGCACTGATGGGTATCGCCCCCAACAGCTTGGATGGATCCGCATCCGGCAGGTCTGCCTTATTGAACACATCAATCTTCGGCTTTTCCGATGCACCCAGAGATGCCAGAACTTCCAGCACCACATCATGCTGATGGAGCATGTCTTCCGATGCACCATCCGAAACGATGAGCAACACATCAGCCAGAAGTGCTTCTTCCAGCGTAGAGCGGAACGCATCGACAAGCGTATGCGGCAGTTTACTGATAAAACCAACCGTATCCACCAGCAGGAATTCTCCGCCTGCCGGCATTTTTACTGTACGCACAACCGGATCGAGCGTCGCAAACAGCTTGTCTTCCGCCAATACACCTGCGCCGCTGAGCGTGTTCAAAAGCGTCGATTTTCCTGCATTCGTATAGCCGACCAATGCCACAACCGGCACTTTGTTCTTCTGCCTCTTGGCACGGCGCAGACTGCGCTGACCGCTCAACTCGTCAATTTCCTGACGCAAATCGCTCATTCTCTTGCGGATGCGCCGCCTGTCCATCTCAAGACGGGTTTCACCCGGACCCCGTGTGCCAATGCCGCCGCCCAATCTGGACATCGCAACGCCATGACCGAGAAGCCGCGGCAGCTGATACGCCATTTGTGCCAGCTCGACCTGCAAGCGTCCCTCACGCGACTGCGCACGCTGGGCAAAAATATCAAGAATCAGCGTCGTTCGGTCGATGACCTTTGCTCCGCGAAGAACTTCCTCCAAATTGCGCGTCTGCACACCCGTCAGCTCATCGTCAAAAATGACGACATCCGCTTCTCTCGCCTGAACAGCAAGCGAAAGCTCGTCCGCTTTGCCGCTTCCAATATAGGTTGCCGTATCCGGTCGCGTTTTTTTCTGGAGCATCGTTCCGACGACGACCGCTCCTGCGGTTTCCGCAAGCCGAGCAAGCTCGCTGAGCGATTCTTCGCTGTCCAAGCCGACTAAAAATGCACGTTCCGTTTCTTCCTGCGTGCTGTTTGGCGCACCGATCAAAACCTCATGGTCTGCCTGCTCGATGGCATCCATCCATGGTCTCTGCGGGATTTTGCGAACAGGCGTAATATCCGTCAGATGGATTCGATTGACGCCTCCGACATATTCGCCCAGAAACGCCGCCTGTATACCGGTCGCATGACCATCCTTCGCACCGACTGCCGCCATCGCATCAAAATGCATGGCACGCAGAGAGCTGATGTCTACATCCGAAAGCTGAGGATTTCCGCCCGGATGCGTATGGATACAGCGTACCATGCTCAGCCTGCGCGTATTGCGGCGCAGATGAATATCCTTCAGCTCAACACTCCCTGTTCCGCCAATCGTGATATCCAGCACCTCGCCGCTTCGGGAAATGTACATGCTGATTTCACGGTTGATTGCGCAGGTAAATGCAGCCAGCACATCCAGCAGTTCAGCAGGCGCGAAAACCTCCGCAGGAATTTCGAGGTCATACAGCGTTTCCAACTGCGCAAGCAGTGAATCGCGTATGCCCTCCTTATTGCCATAGATCATGAAAGCTCTCCTTTAATTCAAAATGCGGCACAGCGCATCTACGGTTTTTAGAATATCCTCTTGTGTATTTTCCATGCCGAGCGAAAAACGCACATCCGCGCCTTCGGGAACGCGCATCGCCTGAATCACATGCGACCGCTCCATTGCACCGGCAGCACATGCACTGCCAGCCGACGCAGCAATGCCTTCCATATCCAATCGCATCAAAAGCATATTCGTATCTGCATTCGGAAAAGTCACATGCAATGTACCGGGCAAACGATGATTCCGCATTCCATTGATTCGTGCCTGAGGAATTCGCGAAAGAATGTCCTCTTCAAAACGGTTTCGAAGTGCTTCAAGCCTTGCGTTTTCCGTCGGCATGTTCTCACATGCCAACCGCAATGCCTGTCCCATGCCGACAATGGCAGGAGTATTTTCCGTTCCGGCTCGCAGTCCTTTTTCCTGCTCGCCGCCATAAATCAGATTGGTGATATGGACGCCATTTTTAATGTACAGCGCACCGATTCCCTTAGGACCGTAAAACTTGTGCGCCGCCATCGAAAGCAAATCAACACCCAGTTTTTCTACATCAATCGGAATATGCCCGACCGCCTGCACAGCATCTGTATGAATCAAAGCACCGTTTTCGTGCGCTATTTTCGCAATTTCTGCAATTGGCTCAATCGTACCCACTTCATTATTAGCGATCATCACAGAAACCAAGCCTGTATCCGGACGCATCGCCGTCTTAACCTTTTCGGGCGAAATAAATCCGTATTCATCCGGTTCGATATAAGTCACGGGATATTCCATCTGTTCAAGCGCTGCGCAGCTATTCAAAACTGCATGATGCTCAATCTGCGTTGTGATAATGTGGCGTTTTTCTTTCATTGTCCGCGCAATGCCAAACAATGCCCAGTTGTCCGCTTCCGATCCGCCGGCGGTAAAATATATTTCCCGTTCATGCGCCCCGATTGCCTGCGCAATCTGCCTGCGCGCCGCATCAATCGCAGAACGGGTCTGCCTGCCCGCCGCATATAGTGCGCTGGCGTTTGCTGCCTTTTCCATAAAAAACGGCATCATCGCGTCAAGTGCTTCTTTCCTCAGCGGCGTTGTCGCCGCGTGATCCAAGTATATCATTCGACTTGCCACCTCAGCATACAGCTTAACTATTTTATTTTACCCCCAACCCTTTTTCGTGTCAACCATAAATCCATTTTCAGAACTGACCACGTTTTTTGCCTTGGCTTTACAATCCAAGTAAAACAGTCAAAAGAAATAGTAATCGAAAATTCAGACGGCTACTCT
>URJN01000225.1 GCA_900548125.1 uncultured Eubacteriales bacterium | reverse complement strand
GGCGTTGCGCTTCGCAAAATATGCGCCATTTCATTCATTTCGACCATGAACGTCGATTGACCGCTCGCCAAATCATCCGATGCGCCAACGCGAGTAAAGATGCGGTCAACAATGCCGATTTTTGCGCTTTCCGCCGGAACAAAGCTTCCCATATGCGCCATCAGCGTGATGAGCGCAACCTGACGCATGTATGTGCTTTTACCCGCCATGTTCGGACCCGTAATGATCAGCATTCGGTTATCATCGTTGTCAAGAAGCGTGCTGTTTGGAACAAATTGATCCTCTCCGCGCATGCCTGCTTCTACAACCGGATGACGACCATCAACGATATCAATGACACCATCTTCGGAGATTTCCGGACGAACATAGTGATTTCGAACTGCGGCAACCGAAAGCGATATCAGTGCGTCCAGCGTCTTAAGTCCGACGGCGGTACGCTGAATACGCGGAATCTGATCAGAAAGGAAGTCCCTGATTTCAATAAATAATCCCTGTTCAAGACGAATCGCCTTTTCTTGCGCACCGAGAACGGTCTCCTGAATTTCGTGAAGCTCAGGCGTCATGTATCGTTCGCAGTTAGCGAGAGTCTGTTTGCGAGTATAGCGATACGGAACCTGCTCATAGTTGGATTTTGTTACTTCAATATAATAACCAAAGATGCGGTTATACTGAATTTTCAGATTTTTAATTCCTGTCAATTCACGTTCCTTGGCTTCAAGGTCTGCAATCCATTGGTGTCCGTTTCTCGACGCTTCGCGCAGCTTATCCAATTCAGCGTTATAACCGTTTTTGATATAATGTCCATCTCCCATCAATGCCGGAGCATCCGGATCAATGGCATTTGTCAGCTTCTCTACAATATCATCAAGCGGTGTCAAATGGTCAAGCAGCCCGCTCAGCATGCCCTGCGGTGCAACAGATTCAAGCGCATGACGTATGGCGGGAACATGAGAAAGCGAATCTCGAAGAGCCAAACAGTCTTTTGCGTTGATTGCTTTATATGCGATTCGACTTAACAGACGTTCCACATCGTAAACCTGCGTCAGTTCTTCCCGAATCAAATCTACGGTCATATCCGCATCGCGCAAAGCCTGCACTGCTTCAAGGCGAGCATCTATTTCTTCTTTTACTGCCAGCGGTTGTTCGATAAACCCCCGCAGTGTTCGCGCTCCCATGGCGGTGCAGGTGTAATCTAGAATACCAAGTAGGGAACCCTGCTTTTGCCGAGAGCGCATGGTTTCGGTCAATTCCAAATTTCTGCGGGCGGTATGGTCAAGCATCATATACCGCTTATCGTGATACTCGGCAAGTCCGGTCATATGCTCAAGCGCATTTTTCTGTGTTTCTTCCAGATATTTCATCAATGCGCCCGCTGCGCGTATTCCCAACTTCAAGCCGCTTACGCCGAAAGTATCCAGACTCTGCACCTTGAAATGCTCAAGAAGTGCCGCCTTGGCTCTGGCGTATTGAAACCTTACGCTATCCTGAACATCCACATGTAAAGCTGTAGCATGTTCGGGCAGGTTTGCGTTTGAAATAATCTCTCGCGGCATGATGCGAACGATTTCATCCTGCATTCGACCGGATGCTTTTTCAATTTCATACAGATAAAACTCACCTGTTGAAACGTCAGCGAACGCCAGTCCTGCGCGGTCACCCTCCATACATACAGATAAAAGATAGTTGTTCCTTCTTTCATCCAGCATGGATTGTTCAATGACCGTACCGGGGGTTACAACGCGAATAACATCGCGCTTAACGAGCCCCTTAGCGGTCGCAGGATCCTCCATCTGTTCACATATTGCAACCTTATATCCCTTTTCAATCAGGCGATTGATGTAGGTTTCCGCACTGTGAAACGGAACTCCGCACATTGGCGCACGTTCTTCCATGCCGCAGCTTTTCCCTGTGAGCGTCAGTTCTAATTCACGAGATACCAGCTTGGCGTCATCAAAGAACATTTCATAGAAATCGCCCAGCCGGAAAAACAGAATCATTCCGGGGTATTTATCCTTCATATCCAGATACTGACGCATCATCGGGGTCATGTTTGCCATTTCTGTGCCTCCGTCTCCTTTTCCTTAGCGTTGAGTCGGCTTAGTGGCATCCGCCGCAAGATGCACAGTTTCCGCTGCACCCGCCGCCCTGTTCCACTTCTCCGGTAATCATAAACTCAAGCACATGGTTGACCTGATTCATCAGTTCAGAGAAAGTCTGACGCGCGTTGGTCATCGCGTCAATCGCCGGCATCTGATTCAGGGTCTGCTGTGCGTCATCCATTTCCTGACTCAGCTGTGCGATTTTATCCGCTTCGCCGGTCGCCATCGCCGCATGAAGCTGATCCTTTGCTTCCAGATAACGGCTCATAGCCTGCGCAACAGCGGGATCGCTCATCGCTGCTTTTTCGCAAAGCTGCATGTTCTTGTATTCTTCAGAATCAACGATAGCCTGTCCCAGTTCACGGGCACATTCCGTAACCTTGCTCATATTTCGTTCCTTTCGCGGTTAAACCGCAGTTCATTTTTCTTCGATTTGCTCTCCGCGCAGCGTGCTTTCGCCCGCAGACGTAATTCTAACGCTGACAATCTGCCCAATCAGTTCTTTACTTCCCGGGAAATTGACAGTGATATTGTATTCGTTTTTACCCGCCATCTGATTTTCATCACGTCGGGATGCTTCTTCAACCAGTACATGATGAACCTGTCCGATATATTGGGCATAGCGTTCGTGCGTGACGTCCTTCTGAATAGCAATCAACTTTTGAATTCGCCGAGAGGAAACTTCTTCCGAAATCTGACCTTCCATATCCGCCGCACGGGTTCCGACACGGGGAGAATAAATGAATGTAAACGCACTGTCATAGCCAACTTGCTTGACCAGCGAACAGGTTTCCTCAAAATCATCGTCGGTTTCGCCGGGGTAGCCGACGATTAAGTCAGTTGTCAAGCTGATATCCGGCACCTTTTTGCGAATCGCTTCAACTCGTTCAAGGTACCTTTCCCTCGTATATCTGCGATTCATGGATTGCAGAATTCGGTTGCTTCCATGCTGAACGGGCAGATGAAGCGCGTGGCAAATATGTTCGGAAGAAGCCATGACGTCAATTAATTCATCGGAAATATCCTTGGGATGTGACGTCATAAAACGAATCCGTTCAATGCCAATCTTATCCAACTCGGCAAGCAGTTGAGCAAAGCTCAATTCCCCTTCGACATCCAATCCGTAGGAATTGACGTTCTGCCCCAGCAGCATGATTTCCTTGACACCTTCTGCCTTTAATCCGCGTGCTTCTTCCAAAATTCGGGCAGAGGCACGGGAACGTTCGCGACCGCGTACATACGGTACGATGCAATAGGAACAGAAGTTATTACATCCATACATGATTGTGATATAGGCATGATATGGACTGCTGCGTCGAACCGGCAAATCCTCGGGAATACTGCCTTCGTCATCATCGATAACTTCGACAACGCGCCGTCTGCTCTGAACAGCTTTGAGCATAAGCTGTGCAAAACGATACAGATTGTGCGTACCGAAAGCCAGATCAACAAACGGATACTGTCTGAGAATCTGCTCGCCCATTCCAGGCTGCTGCATCATACAGCCGCAGACGGCAACCATCAGCTCCGGACGTGTTTTTTTCAGCTCTTTCAGCCATACAACATTACCCAACGCACGTCTTTGAGCGTTATCACGTACACAACATGTGTTGAATATCACAAAATCAGCCTTTTCGCGGCTTTCCGCAGGTATCATCCCCATCTGAGCCAGCATGCCTTCAAGCGTTTCGCTGTCATGTGCATTCATTTGGCATCCGTACGTAACCACACAATAGGTGTGCGGGCGATTCTCCAACGCTGCGAATTCTCGCATCCATTCTTTTTGCTGAGCAATCTCTTCTTCCGGAAGTTCAATAGCCTGAGTTCTTTTCATAGTTTGTTAATTCCTTTTATAGTCGCTAATTGATTATTATCGGGAAAGCGCA
>URJN01000224.1 GCA_900548125.1 uncultured Eubacteriales bacterium | reverse complement strand
ATGCCGGCAGCAATGCCTATGACATTTTTGGCAGCGGCACCGACTTCATTTCCGATTAAATCCGTTCCGTAATAGAAACGAATCAGCCCGCCGGACAGGGAAACAATCAGCTTCTCCTTCACTTCTTCGCTTTTTGAATCAATGACCATGCAATTCGGGACGCCAGCCAAAAACTCCTGAACATGACCCGGACCTAGCCAGACGGCAACATCATTCGACCCGCCGACCGCATCCTCAGCGATTTCGGACAGACGGCGCAGTGAGCTGACCTCAATTCCCTTCATGCAAAGAACGAACGTCTTGCCCTGAACGCCTGCCGATACAATCTTTTGCATCAAATCGGGCAGATTCTGCGAACGAATCGAAATACAAATCAATTCGCTTTTCAGCGCATCTTCAAGGCTGTAAGTCAGATGGACATCATCTTCCAGCATCACCAGACCGTTTGAGCGCGTTTCAAAAAACTGCTGCATATGTCTGGAGCCTTCCCGCCCGTAGAGCGTGACCTCATGCCCGATTTTGCGCAGATACCATGCGATAAACGATCCCCATCGTCCGCATCCAATGACTGATGCCTTCATATTTCCATCCTTTCCGACCGCAAAACATGCCATGCCTTTATCTGTTAAAGCTGCGCATGCGGTCACGTTCGCGCTTTCTATCCGACGTTTGAGTCGGACGATTTGACGTCGTTCTGCCCTTGAGCGGCGTGAGGAGCGTCAAGTCGATATTGCTCTGCGTCAACTCGACATTCTGCACACGGACGCGCACAGGCTGACCGAGCGAAAACACCGTGCCCGTGCGTTCACCTCGCAGAACCATGCGCCGCTCATCAAAACCAAACCAATCTTCCAGCGTGCGAACAGGAATGAAGCCTTCCGCGCCGTTGGACAGCGTGATATACATGCCGTATTCGCTGACGCCGTTGATTGTTCCGTCGTAATCCTCACCGACATGATGCGCCATCAGACGTGCCATCATCAACTTATTCGCCGCACGCTCCGCGTCAATCGCCGCGCGCTCGCGTTCGCTGGAACGTACAGCAGCATCCGCCAGAGCTTCTCCAGTCAGCGGAATCGGCTTTCCGGTCAGCTTTGCCGTAATTGCGCGGCTGACAACCAAATCCGGATATCGGCGAATCGGAGAGGTGAAATGGCAGTAATCTGCCATCGCCAAGCCGTAATGTCCAAGCGGATGGGTATCATAACGAGCCTTCTGCATGCTTCTGAGAGCCAAAGCCGTAATGACCGAATACTCCGGACGTTCGCGTGTCTTTTCAAGGAGAGCGCGGATATCGCCCGGGGCGGCGTCATGCCGAATGTTTTTTGCGCTTACGCCGATTGCATCAAGGAAATCTGCAAACATTGCCAGCTTTTCCACGTCAGGCTTTTCGTGGACGCGATACAGCAGCGGCACGCGGTTCTCTCTGGCAAAGCGAGCGACACATTCATTCGCTGCCAGCATGAAATCTTCAATCATCATTTCCGCTTCGCCGCGTTCGCGGGTGATAATCTCAACCGGCTCACCCTTATCGTCAAGCACAAAGCCAGGCTCGTCGATTTCAAAATCAATGCAGCCCTGCGCCTGCCTGCGCACACGCAGCTTTCCGGCAAGCGTGCGCATCGCGCGGAGCGTATCTTCCAGCGTCTCCATCGCTGCCAACTGCTGCTCGCTGCCTGCAAACAGCGCGTTGACATCATCGTAGACAAGGCGTGCTTTGCTGCGGGTGATGGTTCGCGCAAGCCTCTCATTGACAACGCGCCCCGCATCATCAATCTCCATCAATGCCGACAAGGTGAACTTATCCTCATTCGGGCGCAGAGAGCAAACACCATTGCAGAGCTGCTCCGGCAGCATCGGCAAAACACGCCCCGGCAAATAGACGCTTGTTCCGCGTGCAAACGCTTCGCGATCCAACGCCGTACCCGGCTGAACATAATATCCAACATCCGCGATGTGAACGCCGAGCCTTACATTGCCGTTTCCCAACAGTTCAAGGCTGACCGAGTCATCAAAGTCCTTCGCATCCCGTCCGTCAATCGTAAAGGACAGCAGATAGCGCAAATCCTCTCGCGTTGGGTCATCTGCCAAATCGGCAGGCTTGCAGCGGTCTGCGTCGGCAAGAACATCGTCATCGAACTTTGTACGCAGGCGCATGCTCATGACCAGCGCATCAAGCGCGCAGGTCGCTTGCTGGAAACTGCCAATGCGATCCTCCACGTTGACGCACAGACCGCCCTCATCCTCCCAGCGGACGACATGCGTGCGAACGATTTCTCCGTCCTCAGCTTCAGCATTCATATCAGCTACGGCAATCTCAGCAGGCAGGCGGCGTTCAAGCGGCTGAATGACACGCGCTCCATCATGTACACGCAATACGCCCATGATATATTCATGCGCATGCGTCAATACCTTTGCGACAACCACATGATCGCGTCCAATGCGTTCAGCAAGAACCGTGTCGCCAAAAAGTGCGCCGCGTGCATTCTCCTTTGCGCAAGAAAACGCCGTGCCGTCTTCCGCTTCCATGCGGATTACACCGCGCGACATACCGCGAACGGTCAGCTGAACGGTCTGCTCTTTCTGCGTGCGCATTTCGCGGACTGGTGCTGCAGGACGCTTGCCCTGCTTTTCAGTTCGCATGCCGGACTTATGATAATTATTGCGTGTATCGCTTTTCATTTCTTTTTCTCCTGCTTTTATACTGCCATACATGATTATACTGAATCTCTGACTTTATAGATTAAAAAAGAGGCTAAAGCAACTGCTTCAGCCTCTTTCGCTTTCACTTAGCCGATCATCGCAACAATGAGTGCGCAAATGATAAACACACCTGCGGATACCTTCGTCGCCAGAGCGAGCTTACCCTCCATCGATTTCGCCTTGTTCTTACCAAAGAACGTTTCGGCACCGCCCGCAATCGCGCCCAGACCATTGGATTCGCCGGGCTGAAGCAGAACGGTAACGATGAGGATCAGCGCGGTGATCACAAGCAGCACGGTGACAATACCGTTAAGGATCGCCATATTTCTTCGCCTCCTCGACTCTTTAAGCGGATTAACGCTTGGAGAACTGCGGTGCGCGGCGTGCAGCCTTGAGGCCGTACTTCTTGCGCTCCTTCATACGCGGATCGCGCGTGAGGAAGCCCGCTTTCTTCACCGCCGGGCGAAGCTCCGGGTCAGCCTTAATGAGCGCGCGGGAAATGCCATGACGAATCGCGCCGGCCTGACCCGCCAGACCACCGCCATAAACGTTGACCAGCACATCGTAGCGACCCTCCAGATTGGTGAGTGCCAGCGGCTGACGAACGGTCATCTTCAGGGTTTCAAGACCAAAGTAATTGTCGATATCGCGGCCGTTAATGACCACCTTGCCGTCGCCCGGAACGAGGCGAACACGAGCAATGGCCTTTTTGCGGCGGCCGACCGCCTGATACTGAACCTGTGCCATGTTGCAAACTCTCCTTCCTGCTATTACTTAACCAGCTCGAGCACTTCCGGCTGCTGCGCCTCATGCTCATGCTCTGCGCCGGCGTACACGCGCAGCTTGCGCGCCATCTGACGACCGAGCGGGCCCTTGGGCAGCATGCCCAGGACAGCGTGCTTCACAGCGAACTCCGGCTTCTCAGCCATCAGCTTGCGGTACTTGGTCTGCTTCAGTCCACCGACATAGCCGGAATGATGATAGTAAATCTTCTGATCCAGCTTCTTGCCGGTCAGAACAACCTTCGCCGCGTTGATGATGATCACATGATCACCGGTATCGCAGTGCGGGGTGTAGGTGGGCTTATTCTTGCCGCGGAGAATCGCAGCGACCTGGCTCGCCAAGCGGCCGAGCGTCATGCCGTCAGCGTCAACAACATACCACTTGCGCTCGACGGTCTGGGCATTTGCCATAAACGTTTTCACGTGAATTCCTCCATTATCCTGAAAATCAGAATGTTAGGCGCATCGCGTTGGTCAGACGCTCTGCAAAGCGCGCGCACTTTCTCCCGGGGCTAACAGGACGAACATACGCAATGGCTATTTTAACCGCTCCATCC
>URJN01000223.1 GCA_900548125.1 uncultured Eubacteriales bacterium | reverse complement strand
TCGCCCTATTGAATGAAAGCAATGCCCTCTTTTTATTTTTATCCGTTCCCTGCCATGCCGCTATCGACGATGACATCCATGATCGTTCCATCCTCGGCGGATATCTCAACAACGCTGATTCCCAGCTCGCTGTGATGCCAGACGCTCCAAACAACTTGTCCTTCCTCCAGCGTGCATACCGCGTAGATTTCCGATTGCTCGCCATCCAGCATTTCAGGCGTTAGACCGCCATCGTTTTCCAACACCTGACGTCCCAGTGCAAGCGCATCTTCCTCAGTCAGCATTCCTTCCGTCGGCAGAACATGGTTATACTGCTTTGCGGAAAATCCCGCTTCAATGAGCCGTGCATCGATCGCCGCGTCGCCCTCCGGCGTGCGTGTCCATAGGTTTTCCGGATACCGGATATACAGCTTATCCAAGTCATCCAGCAGTTTCGCCAGATAGGTCAGGCTCTTCGCGTCATAGATTTCCGCTCTGCCCCATGTGGATTCCGTTACATCCGGCAAAGGCTTTCCATCATGCGTCCAGCTCACCAATGCGCCGTCTTTTCCAAGCATCACCACATATCGTCCCATTCGCTCGCTGCAACTCGCATAATTCCCTGCCCCATCCAGTCGATAAGCGTCCTTTTCAGGCAGGATATTCGGCACAAAGCTCACACGCTTTCCTTCGTTTGTTTCTTCCATCCACACATCAAAGAGCGCAAAGTTTTCTTCTGTCAAGCCATATTTCTCGCTCAACGCCTGCTTCGCTGACCGAACATCCTCGTTGTCCTCATCCATCTTTTGCGCATGTTCCAACCCCTTCAATTTTTCCGGAACAAACGCTTCTTCTGTCTGCTCGTCCCACGCAAGCGACGTCCCTGTGATTTCATACCATTGCTGTCCTGCCTTGACCAACTCCATGCCACGCGCCAGCATCGCGGTATCCCACACGTCGGAGGAAAAATCATCACCGACCGCCTCTCCGTCGTTTGACCATTTTGCTTCCGCCTTGCCGTTTCGGATCGTCACGATATAGTCGCCCAGCTTCCACGCATAATCGCCGACATCTTCATTCGCGTGATAGGTGACGACGGTCTCGCCATCGTTTTCTTCAACGGTACAGATGAAGAAGCTGTCCATTTCCCGCGTAAAGCCGTATTTTTCGTACAACGCTTCCTGTGCCAGCCGCTTTGCGTCATACTTCGCCGACCGCATCCATCCCGCCGCCGCAGCGACTGCCGCGGCGAGCATCAGTACGAGTGCCGCCGCGATGAGCATCATTCGCCTGCCGGAAATACGCCGCGCGGGTGCATCCTCTTGAAGTCCCGAAAGCGTCTGGCGAACGCGCCGTTCGAGCATTTCTTCATTATTAGGCGTATAAACTGCCTGCCATTGTTCTTTTTTCATCGTTCTTCCTCCCCCAGCATCGCGCGCAGTTTTTCCCTCGCGCGGGAAAGTCCGGCGCAGACCGCGCCCTTCGTCGTCCCCATGATTCTGGCAACTTCCAGCACTTCATAGCCTTCCATGTAATACAGGACGACCATCGTCCTCAGCTTTTGCGGCAGGCTGTCCACTGCTTCCCTCAGCGCCGCGCAGGAGTCTTCTCCCGTCGGCGTTTCCGGCAGGGTATCGACAGGCGTCATCCGCTTCTGCCGCCGCTGAATATCCACGCAGACCCGGATCAGGATCCGCGTCATCCACGTGGAAAACAACGCTTCATCGCGCAGAGTTCCGCGTTTTTCCCATGCGCGGGCGATGGCTTCCGCCACCGCGTCGAGCCTATCGCTTTCTCCGCGCAGGTAGCTTGCTGCAACGCGGTACAGGCTGCCCTGCATCTGCGTCACCCTGCGGGCAAATTCCTGTTTATCCATCTGTTCATCCTCCTTCTGTATCAGGCGCCTTTACACCCATTAGACGGCGCAGGAGCATGGGAGATTCGGGGGAGTGTGAAAAAAGGACGATAGGGGACGTTGTCCCCTATGACCCCTACCAGAAACCTGAGGTTTCTGGACTTCCCACTTTTAAAGTTCGGATCAAAAGCAGGCTGAACCTGCCTGCATCGCCGCCTTAATTCGCAGAACGTTAAAGCGTTGCTCAACAAAAAGGGAAAGAGCATTGCCCTTCCGTTTTTACGGAATAGAGCAATGCCCTTTAAAAATCATCTTACCGCTTTTTACTTGCCCGCGTTCTGAACCGCGCTTTCAGCGGAGATGCAGCCCCAGGTCGCGCAGATACCGTGACCGATGCCGCCGATGGTGTTGTGACCCGCGATGTTCGCAGAACCGATGATCTCGCCCGCCAGATAGACGTTGCCGACCGCAGTTCCGTCCTCACGCATCAGCTGACCCTGACCATTGATACGCGGTCCGCCAGCCGTCATCATCAGATACGGAACGGTGTACACCGCATAGTACGGACCTTCCTCGAAGGAGAGCAGGTTATCCGTACGACCGAACACGCTGTCCTCACCCTTGGCAACGTCCTCATCATACTTGGTGAGAGTCGCTTCCAGATTCGGGGTGCCAATCTTCTCAGCCAGCTCAGCGATGGTGTCCGCCTTGAACACATAGCCCTTTTCGATCAGCTCAGCGATCTTCTCTTCCGTCGTGAACGGCGTAGAGTTGCTCATCATGCCGGTGAACAGCGGCTTGTCTTCCGTCATCATGTTCTCCGCAAAGACAACATAGATGATGTTCTGGTCGCTGGTGCGCCAAACGGTACGCTTATCCATGCTGGTCGCCTTCGGCTCGTTGAATACGCGGTCGCCGTTGGTGTTGATCCAGACAGAACCATTGTAGTTGATGTTGCAGCGCAGGGAAGCCTGGAAACCGGTGACCGGAACAGAACCGCCGTAGCAGGAGCTGTAATCCATGTTGTCAAACGCCGCGCCAGCCTTACGCGCAAAATCGTAACCGCTGCCAATCGCCGTGTTGGGGTCATTGGAGGTGATGTTGGTGAAGTTAAACTCCTTCAGCCAGCGCTCGCAGTAGCCATAGCCGCCGGTCGCGATGATGGTGGACGGCGCACTGATCTCCTTATCGCCGACCATAACGCCGGTTACGTCGCCGTTATCGTTCAGCACGATATCGGTCACCAGCGTATCCAGACAGAGCTGAACCGTGCCCGCGTCAATGTAGCTCTGGAGCTTGTCGCTCAGACCCTTGACGAAGTAAGAGCCGCCGCCGGAGGACACGCCGCCCGCCGTATACGTTACGCGGTTGATGTCCATGGTCAGGTAACTGCCGCTGTCCACCTTATCGGAGAACTCGACGCCGACATCCTCCTGAAGCCAGTCAATCGCGCCGCCGGAACGCTCGGCATGCACCTTCGCGATCTCGGTGTTCATGAACTCCTCGCCGCCCAGTGTGACGAAATCCTGATAGAACAGCTCAGGGCTGTCTTCAATGCCCGCGGCCTTCTGAATCTTGTAGCCCGCGCCGCTGATGGAGCCGCCCGCCGTATTCGCGGAGCCGCCCACGCGATAATTCTGCTCGAGAACAAGCACATTTGCGCCCAGCTCTGCCGCACGCACGCTGGCAGACAGACCCGCCATGCCCGCGCCGACGACGATGACATCCGGCTCAATGGTGATTTCCAACTCGCCCGCTTCTTCTGCGCCCTCGCCGGACAGTGCCGCGGCAACCGCCTCTTTGATGGCTTCCGAGGTCACGGTCGCGCCGGTAACAGCCTCAACGTCGGTGCTCTGCGCTTCGACGATCGCCTGCGGAATCTGCTCAATCGCCGGATCGCTGATACCGGCGGTTTCCTTATGCTCAAGCACCTCGACGCCGGAAATCTTGCCGTCCTCAACCGTTACGGCAACCTTCACCGCGCCGCCCATGCCGTTCGCCGAGCCTTCATACACGCCGTTTGCCGGAATTGCTTCCGCCAGAGCGTACAGCGGCGTTGCCATAGCAAGTGCCATGGTCAGCAATACGCTGATTCCCTTTTTGTTCATGTCTTTTCCTCCTTACATCCTCGCGTTTGGCAAATTCATGCGTACAGCGCAGCTTTTGAAAAAACGTATTCCCCTTCAATCAATCTGTTTTATCACAATATAC
>URJN01000222.1 GCA_900548125.1 uncultured Eubacteriales bacterium | reverse complement strand
AAAGGGGGGTTAGGCGATTCTCAGGAAGGAGATTGAGGTGACGGCATCTGCGGGTTGAGCGGTCAGCGTCACGGTATCGGCGGTAGTCAGGCTGACGGTCGTTGTGCCATTTGACGTGACGAGGGCTTGCAAGACATAAGAAACGGCGTTCTCGCCATTTGCGATACGGGTCTGCGTCGAGGGAATCTCTGCGCCATTACTCCGCAGCACGGCATAGGTATTCAAATTCGTCTGCGGCGGCGCATTCAGCGTGGCAATCACCCAATACGTACCGGGTGTGGTGAGGGTAAACGTACCCGCGTTCTGCACAACAGAGCCTACGGGCTGAGCGGCAAAGGCGGAATAGGGGATTGGCGTATTGGCTGTGGCGGTCAGCGTTCCGGCGGTACTGCCGGACGCATAAGCGGAAAGCTCTGCTGCGCCGGTCGCGCCCGTTGCGCCCTGCACGCCGGGAACACCCTGAATGCCCTGTGCGCCCTGCGGACCGGTTGCGCCCGTTGCGCCCTGCGCGCCGGGAACACCCTGAATGCCCTGTGCGCCCTGTGGACCCGTTGCACCGGTTGCGCCTGTCGCGCCCTGTGCGCCCTGCGGTCCCTGTGCGCCTCGCGGTCCCTGAGGTCCCTGCGGTCCGGTCGCGCCCTGAATGCCCTGGGGACCCATCGGACCGACAGGCCCCTGTGTTCCGGTCGGGCAAATCGGCGGGAACGGATGGCAGTTTCCGCAATTTCCGCCGCAGACCCCCGAACAATTTCCGCAGCCGCCGAAGTTCGCATTCGGGTTCGTGCATCCGGCGTCGTGACCGCATCCCTGATTGGCAACATAATACGGCAAGAAAAGTCACCTGCTTTCAAAGAAATGGGGGAGCTTGTTTTTTCGCCCCACGCATACACTATGCTGAATGGCGGTACGGCGTGCGGGACGCCGATGCGCCGGAAGGGGGCGGCTATGGCGGAGCTTTCGCTTTGCATGATTGTCAAAAACGAGGAAGCACGGCTGGCGCGGTGCTTGAAAAGCGTATGCGGCGCGGTCGATGAAATCATCATTCTGGACACAGGCTCAACGGACGCGACGAAAGCCATTGCCCGCGAGTTTACGCCAAGCGTTTACGATTACGCATGGGACGACGACTTTGCCGCGGCGCGGAATACGTCCTTTGCCTATGCGACGCGCCCATTCATCCTATGGCTGGACGCGGACGATGTGCTGGAGAGCAGCGAGCGGGAGAAGCTGATTGCGCTCAAGCGTCGCCTGACTGCCGATGTCGATGCGGTGATGATGCCGTATCACACGGGCTTTGGCGCGGACGGCAAGCCGTCTTTGATTTATGAGCGGGAGCGGATTGTCAGGCGGGACGCGGGCTTCCGCTTTTCGGGCGTTGTTCATGAGGCGATGGCGGTATCGGGGCATGTGCTGCATGCGGACATCATCATCCGCCACGAGCGCGGGGAGAAGCCGCCGCAGGGACGGCGCAATCTGGACATCTATGAAAAGTGGATGGCGCGGGGCAGGGCAATGAGCGCGCGCGACCGATACTATTATGCGCGGGAATGGATGGCGTTAGGGGATTATGCCGCGGGCGAGCGGGAGTTTGCACGCTTTCTGGCGATGCCGGAGGGATGGAAGGAAAACCGCATCGACGCCTATATTCAGCGCGGGATTTGTCTGCAAAGGCTGGGCAGGTGCGGGGAAGCGAAGCAATCCTGTCTGGCGTCGCTGGCGATTGCGCCGCCGCGCGCGGAAGCGCTCTGCGTGCTGGGTGAATTGGAGATGCAGGAGGAGGCGTGGCAGGCGGCGGTTTTCTGGTATCGCGCGGCTCTGCTCTGCGGCAAACCGACGGAGGGCGGCGCGTTTATCAGCCCCGATGTATACGGCTATATCCCCGCGCTTCAGCTATGCGTCTGCTATGACCGGCTGGGCAGGATTCGGCAGGCATCGCAGATGAACGAGCGCGCGCTGCTGGAAAAGCCCGGGGACGCGGTCGCGCTGGAGAACCGAAAATACTTTGAAAAACGGCTTTTCGAGCAGACTGGAGGGGAATGAAAACGAAAAGATGGTCAGCAGGGCTTTTCATTATCCTGGTTTTTATGTATAATCATCTTGGGGGCTTAGCGCAGGGAGAGACCAGCGCAAAAGCCGCCTGCATCATGGAGATGGAAACAGGGCGCGTGCTGTTTGAATACAACATGCACGCGCGTCTGCCGATGGCTTCGACAACGAAGGTCATGACGGCGCTTCTGGCGTTGGAGCTGGGCAATCCGGAAAGTCGGGTGACCTGTTCGCCGCGCGCCTTCGGCGTGCCGGGAACGTCCATCTATCTGGCGGAGGGCGAAACGCTGACGCTTCGGGAGATGCTTCTGGGGCTGATGCTCGCCAGCGGCAACGACGCTGCCGTCGCCATCGCGGAGCATACCGCGGGAAGCACGGCGCAGTTTGTTGAGCTGATGAATCGTCGGGCGGCAGAGCTTGGCGCGGTTCATACGCATTTTGCCAATCCTCACGGTCTGCCGGAGGATACGCATGTGACGACCGCCTACGACCTGACGCTGATTGCCCGCGCCGCGATGGGTAATGAAGCATTTCGTCAGCTGGTTTCGACGCGGCGAGCCGTCATCCCCTGGGAGGGGCGCGCCTACGGGCGGCAGCTGAAGAATAAGAATCGGCTGCTTGAAAGCTATTCCGGCGCGACCGGCGTCAAGACGGGCTTCACCAGCAGGGCAGGGCGTTGCCTTGTGTTCGGCGCGAGCAGAGACGGCATGGAGCTGGTCGGCGTGCTGCTGAACTGTCCGGACTGGTTTGACGAGGCGGAACGGCTGATGGACGGCTGCTTTGAGAGCTATTCCATGGTGCGCGTGCTGGCACCTGCGATGTCCGCGGGGAAGATTGCCGTCGAGGGCGGCAGACAGGAGACGGCGGGGCTTTGCGCCATGCAGAATCTGCGCGTGCCGCTCAGAGAAGGCGAAACGGCGCAGGTGATTCTGGATGTTCCGGAGAGTATTCGCGCCCCGGGCTATGCGGGCATGCACGTCGGCACGGCGCAGGTGCTTGTCGGCGGGCAGACGCTTGCCGGCGGCGAGATTGTTTTAAGCGAGTATGTGGACAGCGCACATCTGACGATGGATATCCGCCGCGTCGTGTCCAGATGGATGCTGTAAGGCGGGCATGGGGCTTTGGCTCAAGCCCTCGGATGTTCCGCGACGCGATTGAGAAGCGACAAATGAAGGAAAAGCAGATTAATCTGCCTTAAAGATAAAGGAGATCGAATCATGAGATTGCAGAAATACATGGCGATGTGCGGCGTAGCCGCCCGCCGTAAATGCGAGGAGATTATCGCCAGCGGGCGCGTGGCGGTCAACGGACAGACCATCACCGAGATGGGCACGCAGGTTGAGGACGGCGACGTGGTGACGCTCGACGGGCAGGTCATCACCCCCGAGGAGGAAAAGCGTTACGTTCTGTATCATAAGCCCGCGGGTGAGGTGACGACCGTCAGCGACGATAAGGGACGCGAAACGGTGATGGATAAGTTTAAGGATTTCCCCGTGCGCCTGTATCCCGTCGGCAGACTGGATTATGACAGCGAGGGGCTGCTCCTGCTAACCAATGACGGCGAGCTGGCACAGCGGCTGACGCATCCCTCCTGCGAGGTGGATAAGGTGTATCTGGCGCGCGTGACGGGTAACCCGAGTAACGACGCGCTGAGCAGACTGCGCCGAGGTGTCTATATGGAGGGCGATGAACGGCGAACCTATCCGGCTCAGGTGCGCGTCGTTCGCGATGAGAGCCTGTTCTCCGATATTCTGGTGACGATTCACGAGGGGCGTAACCGTCAGGTGCGCCGTATGTTCGATGCAATCGGGCATAAAGTGCTGCTCCTGCGCCGCGTCCGATTCGGCGCGCTGGATTTGGGTGACCTTAAACGCGGTGAGTGGCGTGAATTGACCCCGGAAGAAGTCGCTGAACTGAAAAAACTCTAAGCCAAGCCGGTTAAAACCGCCGCGAAGCGAAGAAAGGGTGCAGGGAACGAAGTTCCTTGCTGGGGCTTGGGGCAAAGCCCCAAACGT
>URJN01000221.1 GCA_900548125.1 uncultured Eubacteriales bacterium | reverse complement strand
CTCGTTCAGGGTCTTACCGACATAGTGCGGCGCGACCTCTTCAAGCGTCTGACCATAATACAGCGTTTTACCCGCAGTCTGCTTGTTGAGCTGGAGCAGCGTTCTGCCGAAGGTCGATTTTCCGCAGCCGGATTCGCCGACAAGGCCAAACGTTTCGCCCTCGATGATGTCAATCGAAATGCCGTCATTTGCCTTGCAATAACGACCTTTTCCAACAGGGAAATACTGTTTTAAATTGACCGCCCTTATCAGGACTTTCTTCCGATCAGTCATGGCGTACCTCCTTGAGCGGATAATGACATCTGATCATGTGTCCGGACTCAATCTCCTTGTATTCCGGTTCAATTTCGCGGCATTTATCCGTCGCATACTTGCAGCGCGTACAGAATTTGCATCCTTTCGGAAGGTTCAGCGGGTGGGGAACCGAGCCGGGAATGACGGACAGCCGCGTATTCACCGGTGTATCCAGACGCGGAATGGATTCCATCAAGCCTTCGGTATACGGATGCTGATAGGGCGATGTGCCATCAAAAATGATATCGACGGACGCCATTTCCACAACCTGACCGCAGTACAGCACAGCCACGTCATCTGCCATCTGGTTGATAACGCCCAAATCATGTGTGATGAACATGATTGCCGTCCCTTTTTCCTTTTTCAACTCATTCATGAGCTTGAGAATCTGCGCCTGAATCGTAACATCCAATGCGGTTGTCGGTTCATCCGCAATGAGCAGCTTCGGCTTGCACGCCAATGCCATAGCAATCATTACGCGCTGGCGCATGCCGCCGGAAAGCTCGAAAGGATACTGCTTGGCGACGATTTCCGGATTCGGAATCTTTACGTCTTTCAGCATGTCGATTACTTTAGCGCGGGCTTCCCGCTTGCTGAGCCCCTGATGCACCATCACAGGCTCCATAAGCTGCTTTTCTACCGTGAATACCGGATTCAGACTGGTCATCGGCTCCTGAAAGATGACAGAAATGTCGTTGCCGCGCAGCTTATACATATCGTCAATTTCCAAATGCGTCACGTCATGACCATCAAACAGGATCTCACCGGAGTCAATGTATCCGTTGTCATCAATCAGGTGCAGAATGCTCATGGCGCTGACCGATTTTCCCGATCCCGACTCACCGACGACGCCCAATGTCTTGCCCGCATCCACGCTGTAAGAAACGCCGTTTACCGCCTTGACGATGCCCTTTTTCGTTTTAAAAAACGTATGAAGGTCTTTTAATTCAAGTAATGCCATGTAAAAGCCTCCTTATCGTTCCAAAGCCTTCGGATCGACGGCGTCGCGCATGCCGTCGCCCATCAGGTTGATACTGATGGTGGTGATGCCGAAGATCGCCGCAGTAAACATCCATCTCCACCAGAACTGCTGGATGACCGTCGAATCGTTTGCGCCCTTGAGCATATTGCCCCAGGTCGGGGTCGGTGCCACGATACCGAAGCCCAAATAGGAAAGGCTGGATTCTGTCAGCATGCAGGTCGCAAAGCTCAAGGTTGCCGTCACCAGAAGCTGAGAGAGGATATTGGGCAGAATCTGCTTGAACATGATGCTGCTCTCCTTTTCGCCCATCGCTCTGGCGGCAATAATATACTCATTCTCACGCGCCTGAAGCACCTGTGCGCGGACAATGCGGAAACAGGTCGGCCAATACAGGAAACCCTGAATGACCATAATCAGATACATGCGTGCTTCCTGAGAGATGCGCGAGCCGATAACCGTCGATAGAATCATCGCCATCGGCAGGAAAGGCAGAGAATTCACAATTTCCGCAAGACGGCTGATAATCAAATCCGTCCAGCGTCCAAAGTAGCCGGAAAGGAGACCGAATACAACGCCGATAATCAGCGAAATAATAACGGAAACCGCGCCGACTGTCATCGTCACTTTGCCGCCGTTGATGATACGATTCAAAACATCGCGTCCAAGCTCATCCGTGCCGAAAATATAACCCTTGAGTCCCCATGTAAAGAGCTTGCCCGAATCCGTAATGGCGTAGTTCTGATAATAACCGACGGACATATACCGAACATGCTCGCTTCCATTCGCCAGCTCGGACGGGATATCGCATTGACCATGTACATTGCTGCCCCACGCCAGATAGGTTCCGTCCTCACACTCCGCTACATAATGATATCGCCCCGCATAGAGCTTCACGATCTTGGCGTCATGTTCCGGAACCAGGTTCTCTCCCTTGGCGGGATTGCCCCAAACAACGACTGTTCCATCTTCCTTGAGTGCAGCAGCCGTATAGGCGGTCGCCGCCACCTGAACCACGCCGGCGTCAAGTCCTTCCGGCACATTTGCCAGCAGCGCAGACGCATTATAACCCGAATACGCCGCCGCACCATCCTTGGTTAAAATGACATAGCAGTTATCCGCGAGCGCAACCTGTTCGATATTGCCCTGATAATCCTTTTTAATCTTCAAATCCGTACCGTTGGAGTTGCCCCACAGGTACAGCGTGCCTTCTTCGTTAAGGAGAGCAGAATACTTGTTGCCCGCAACAAGCTGCTTGATATCATGGCCGTCAGCCTTTCTGGGCAGATCGAGCTGCTTGAGTCGGTTGGAACCCCATGTGTAGATTTTACCATCCGCATCCGCTGCAATGGCGTGATCCACGCCGACAGCCAAATGCGTAATATCTGCGTTTTTCACTTCGTCGGGAATTTTGGCAAGGTCAATCACAGATGTAATCGCCGTTTTTCCCCAAGAGAGAATTTCGCCCGAATCCGTCAGCGCAAAGCCGAACGTTGCGCCGGGCTGAATATCCACGACATCCTTGGCGGCTTTCTGCGGCAGCTTCATCATGTCGTAGCCGGGTGCAATATTCTGCTGCGTGCCGTCCGTATAGGACAAATCCTGCGGAGAGAATATCGGGCCGACCGTCACCAAAAACAGACATGCCAGAAAGATAATCATTCCAGACATGGCGAGGCGGTTGTGAAGGAAGCTCCTGAACATCTGCTTGCCGGGGCTGACGATTTTCTCCTCCACCAGCCTATCCGTTTCCCTGCTGGGGAAAATCACGCGGTTCACCCATGTGCCCAACGTGGAGAATATAGATTTCTTACTCACGAATATTCCTCCTTATTTGCTGATCCTGACACGGGGATCAACCAGGCCATAGGCGAGATCGCACAGCAAAATGCCAAGCAGATTCACGATACAGAAAAACAGGTTAATCGCGATAGCAAGCTCATAATCCAGCATGTTCAGTGCCGTTACGTTCAGCGTGCCCATACCGGAGAAAGCAAAGGTGTCTTCAATGACGACAGAGCCGGCAAACAGGCGCGTAAACCAGCTGACAATCTGGGTAATGACCGGAAGCAGCGCATTGCGCCATGCATGAGAGTAAATAACGACCTTTTCGCGCAGCCCCTTCGCCCTAGCCGTCCGGATGTAATCCATGGAAAGCACGTCAATCATCGCCGCGCGCACATAGCGCGTCATCGAGCCGAGGTTAGCCGCAACGATAACGACCAGCGGCAGAACATAGTGCCATGCGCGATCCATCACGGCGCGCATGCCGGTATAGTTGGCGTTGGCTGTCACCATGCCGCTGACCGGAAACCATCTGAGCTTGACGGCAAAGATAAAAATGAAAATCAAACCGATAATGTACTGGGGCAAGCTGTGACCGATAATGGTCACGACCTGCATGCTCTGATCGAAATATGATCCCTTCTTGACAGCCGTTTTGATGCCCAGCGGAATGGTAATCGCCAGCGTCAGAAAGGTTGAAAGCATATTCAGAATAATCGTATTCTGCATCGGAGATTTAATGGTATCGACAACAGGACGGTTATTTATACTGGAATAGCCAAGATTGCCTTGCAGAAGACCATTGCACTTGGTCGATCCCACATCCGGATACAAGCCCATCCAGCGCGCGTATTGGATGATAAACGGATCATTCAGACCCATCTTTTCCCGCTGTGCCTGATAAAGTTCTTCAAATGTCTTCGCATCCACCTGATCGCGCAATGGCTCAACCACGGCTGCCGCCGGATCAGACGGGATAAGGCTGAACAGACTATACATCAGACACGTAACCACA
>URJN01000220.1 GCA_900548125.1 uncultured Eubacteriales bacterium | reverse complement strand
TTCCGCTGAAGGACAGCTACAAGCCGGAGTAAGCCGAGAAATTTCTTTCTCTCCCATTTTTCACCGTTATCGTTTCAGAATTCTCCATGGATTGCAACGCAATCCATGAAGTGGAAAGTCCAGAAAACTCAGTTTTCTGGTGGGGTTTGGGGCAAAGCCCCAACGTTCCCCCGAGATAAGAAAGAGGAAATACTATGTCTGATGAAGTTCGTACGCGATTTGCGCCCAGCCCGACGGGATATCTGCATCTCGGCGGTCTGCGCACGGCCTTGTATACCTACCTGTTCGCCAAAAAGCACGGCGGCAAGTTCATCCTCCGCATCGAGGATACCGACCAGGAGCGCGAAGTTCCCGGCGCAGTCGATTTGATTTATAAGTCCATGCGCCAGGCTGGGCTGACCTATGATGAAGGTCCGGACGTCGGCGGCGAATATGGCCCGTATATCCAGACCCAACGCCGCGACCTCTACCCCAAGTACGCTTGGGAGCTGGTTGAAAAGGGCGGCGCCTACTGCTGCTTCTGCACCAAGGAAGAGCTGGAAGCCGACCGCAAGGCTGCCGAAGCCAAGGGCGAAACCTATAAGTATAACAAAAAGTGCCTGCATAACGTCAGCCTTGAGGAAGCCAAACGCCGCATCGCCGCGGGCGAGCCGTATGTCATCCGCCAGAATGTGCCGACGACCGGCAAGGCATCCTTTGACGACATGCTCTACGGTCATGTCGAGGTGGACTGCGACACGCTTGATGACAACGTTCTCATCAAGGCGGACGGTCTGCCGACCTACAACTTCGCCAACGTCGTTGACGATCACCTGATGGCGATCAGCCACGTCATGCGCGGCACGGAATACCTCTCCTCCGCGCCGAAATACAACCTGCTCTACGAGGCATTCGGCTGGAAGCCTCCGATTTATCTGCATCTGCCGCCCGTCATGATTGAATCCGTCCTCAAGGACAAGGTGACCAAGCAGCCTATCCTCGACGAAAACGGCAACGAGCAGCCCATCGTCCGCAAGCTCTCCAAGCGCTGGGGCGACCCGTCCTTTGAAGATTTGCTCCAGAAGGGCTATCTCAAGGAAGCCATCATCAACTATATCGCCCTGCTCGGCTGGGCGCCGAAGGACACGAATGAGGAATTCTTCTCCATGGATGACCTCATCCGCATCTTTGATGAAAACGGCATCAACAAGAGCCCGTCCATCTTCGACACGAACAAGCTGACGTGGTTCAACGCGGAATACATCCGCCGCATGACGCCGGAAGCCTACGCTGAAATGGCGAAGCCGTGGCTCGCTCAGGTTCTCGATCCGCAGAAGTTCGACCTTGACCGTCTGTGCCAGCTGCTTCAGGCGCGCACCGAGATTTTCAGCCAGCTTCCGGGCATGGTCGATTTCCTCGCCGAGATGCCGGAGCTGGACGTCGCGCTCTTCACGAATAAAAAGAGCAAATCCACTCCGGAAACGAGCAAGACCGCACTCGAGTTCGTCCGTCCGATTCTGGCGGGCATTACGGATTGGACGGAAGTCAATCTGCATGACACGGTCATGGCTGCCATTCCAGAATCCGGCATGAAGAACGCGACCGTTCTCTGGCCGCTGCGCATCGCCATCACCGGCCGTGCGGCAACGCCGGGCGGTGCGTTTGAGATGGCATATCTGCTCGGCAAAGACGAGACGATGGCGCGTCTTGACGCGGCGATGGCGAAGCTGTAAGAGGGCGTATCAGAGCTTTGCACCACTCCGTCGTGCAGGTAGGCTGAGTCCTCTCCACTCCCCATACGTTTACAAAAAATCCTCAATACCGCAGAAAAGTCTGTGATATTGAGGATTTTTATTATGTCCACCTTGATTGCCATGCACACAGGATGCGGTCAAGCCGTTTTTTCAACCTTGGGATAAAGCCCCAAAAACTTACATCTTCTCGATGACCGCATCCAGCAGCGCACGGAACTGACCCTTGACTCGGTTCGCCGTTTCCGTCACTTCCGCATGGTTCAGCGGCTGATCCAGAATGCCCGCCGCCATGTTCGTGATGCAGCTGATGCCCAGCACGCGCGTGCCGCCGTGCCGCGCAACGACAACCTCCGGAACCGTGCTCATGCCGACCGCGTCTGCGCCCAGCACGCGAAGCATGCGAATCTCCGCAGGCGTTTCATAGGTCGGTCCGGTCATCTGCGCATAGACGCCCTCGCGCAGGGTAAAGCCCTGCTCCTTCGCGCAATCATGCGCCAGCGCACGCAGTTCCTTGTCAAACGCACAGCTCATATCCGGAAAGCGCGGTCCAAACTCATCCAGATTCGGTCCGATGAGCGGATTCTGCGCGGTCATGCTGAACATATCGCCGATGACCATCAAATCGCCCGGATGATAGCTCAGGTTGACGCCGCCCGCCGCGTTGGTCACGATAAGCGTTTTGACGCCGATTTTCTGCATCACGCGCACCGGCAGGGTCACGTCCTTCATGCTGTAGCCCTCGTAGTAATGGAAGCGTCCCTGCATCATCACCACGCGCTTGCCGTGCAGCGTGCCGCAGCACCACATGCCCGCATGACCCGCAACCGTAGAGCGCGGGAAGCCGGGAATCTCGCTGTACGGCAGCTTGACGGCCTCCTCCAGCGCGTCGGCGTAATCGCCCAGACCGCTGCCGAGGATAATGCCGATATCCGCCTTGCCGCAGACGGAAAGCACCTTTTCCGCCGCGTCTTGAATTCTCTTCATCTCGTCCATAGTTTTCCCCTTTACTTCATCTCTGCAAGGAAGGATGTTCCGTGCAGCGGATTGTCAAGCCCAAAGAAATCCAGAACCGTCGCGCTGATATCCGCATACGTTTCGCGAACGCCCAGATTCACGCCGCCCTGCATCTTTTTGCTCCAAACCAGCAGCGGCGTATGCTCGCGGGTGTGATCCGTTCCCGTATGGCAGGGATCGCAGCCGTGATCCGCCGTGATGATGAGCAGGTCGTCCTCGCCCATCTTCGCCTGAATCTCCGGAAGCTGCTTGTCAAACGCTTCCAGCGCGGCGGCATAGCCCTTCACGTCGCGGCGATGACCGTAGACCATGTCAAAGTCCACGAGGTTCACGAACAGCAGACCGTCAAAATCCTTGTCCATCGCTTCGAAGGTCGCCTGCATGCACGCAGGATTGCCCGCCGCGTGGTTGCTCTCCGTGATACCGGAATGCGCGAAGATGTCTTCAATCTTGCCGACGCCATAGACCGTGCGCCCGCTCTGCGCCAGCACATCGCACATCGTTTTCGGCGGCATGGCGCTGAAATCGCGGCGACTGCCCGTGCGCTTGAACGCGCCTGCATGATCGCCAACGAACGGACGCGCAATCACGCGGCCGACTTCCAGCTCGCCCTTGAGCATTTCGCGCGCGATTTCGCAGTAACGGTACAGTTCCTCCGGCGGCACGATGGCTTCGTTTGCCGCAATCTGGAACACGCTGTCCGCAGACGTATAGACGATGAGCTTGCCGGTCTTGAGATGTTCCTCGCCCAGCTCATCCAGAATCGTCGTGCCGGAAGCCGCCTTGTTGCCGATGGTGCCGCGTCCGATTGCCTTTTCGTATTTCTCGATGAAATCCTGCGGGAAGCCGTTCGGGAACGTCGGGAACGCATGCTCCAGCTGAATGCCCGCGATTTCCCAGTGTCCGGTCGTCGTATCCTTGCCGGCGGAAACCTCACGGAGCTTGCCGTAGCAGCCCTTCGGCGCATCCACCTTGCCCGGGAAACTCGCGCCGTCGATATTCGCCAGACCGAGTCCCATCATGTTCGGCAGTTCCGGATGGCAGGTGTTGATGATATGTCCCAGCGTATCGGCTCCCTTGTCGCCGTAAGCCGCCGCATCCGGCAGTTCGCCGATGCCCACGCTGTCCAAGACGATGATGATTGCTTTCTTGTTCATCTTTCTCCTCCTCTTCATAGCAAAAAGGATTCTCTCGGCTATTATACCGCAATAAGTTTGTTTTTTCAATCTTGTTTGACTATACGCATTACAAAAGAGAACGATGATGGGGCTGTGCAGCCGATACACCATTTTGACCTCGTCCAATACTGCGTGTCGGGCGGGCGATTTCCTGCAAATTCTCTGTAAAACAAAAAATCGGCTGCTTTCGCAACCG
>URJN01000219.1 GCA_900548125.1 uncultured Eubacteriales bacterium | reverse complement strand
GCTTTGCCCCAAACCCCACAAGGGAACTGAGTTCCCTTGACCTTCCACTACGCTTCGCAGCGGCTTAAATCGTTTTTACTGAACGACGCGCATACGCGTCGTATACTTAGCGGATTCAAGCTGCCGCGAAGCGAAGAAGGGGTCTGGGGACTAGTCCCCAGACGGGGCTTGGGGCGGTAGCTCCAACGTTCTCCTTGAATTTATGTGCAAACTTGTCAGAATCATCGGGTAAAATCGCAGAATTGTCTAGTTTATTTCTTCTTCTTTTGTGCGTAGAATATAAAGTAACAAAGCGGTACAGAAAAACCGCGAACCAACGACCAGAAAAAGGAGATACGCACATGAAGAAAATCCTATGCGCCGTCCTCGCTCTTGCGATGATGCTGACGGCATGCCTCGCCATGGCTGAGACCGTGGAAGAAGTGATTGCTCAGGCGCAGACCATGACCAATGAAGAGCTTTATGCCAAGGCGATTGAGGAATCCAACGGCAAGACGCTCTACGGCATCGGCAACTCCAGCCGCGGCAAGACCGCAGGCGCGAGCTTCATCGAGATGCTCCAGAAGATCGACCCGAGCTACACCGGCACGATTGAATGGTCGCAGCCGAAGAACAACTCCATCTTTACGACCCTGAACGCCGATATCAAGAGCGCCAACCACATCTACTCCATGACGCTCATTCAGGACGGCAACCAGATTCAGACCAAGATGCTGGACACCGGCAACCTGTTGAACTTCATCCCGAAGGAGTGGGCTGAGGGCGAAGGCGTTATCGTTGAAGGCAACGACAAGCCGCTGGCTCTGCAGACGCTGAATAAGGTGTTCATGTATAACACCGTCGGCGACAAGACCTACACCAACTGCTGGGATTTCGTCGCGGAAGGCGTTGCGCCGCTGTTCATGGGCGTCAACTCCGAGCTGGTCGGCAAGAACTTCCTGTACATGCTGACTGAAGAAACCTACGCCAACTATCTGAAGGATGCGTATGACGCTCTGGAAGACGGCGCGGCGAAGGAACGTCTGGCGGCTGTCGTGAAGGAGATGGAGCCGGAAGCCGAAGCACTGGGTCTGGAAGCTGAGAATGCGCCGTATGCGCTGGCTTACATCAAGCTCTTCTGCGAGCAGTACAACGAGCAGACTGACGACGGCCCGATCTGCAACACCCTCGTGACCAAGTCTGCTGTCGATCAGTGCGGTCTGCTGGTGTACTCCAAGCTGCGCTCTGTCGAAGAATCCGCTGAAACTTCCGTGAACAATATCGCGGTTGCCGCGTATCAGGATGGCTATCAGGGCATCGGCGGCTATGCGTACAAGCATTACCTCCAGGTGCTCAAGACCTCTCCGCTGCCGTGGACGAGCTGCGCGTTCATCGCGTACATGACCACCACCAGCGAAGGCTTTGCTGCATGGGGCAAGGATATGGGCGGCTACAGCGCCAACCCGATCTGCATGCAGGATCACTCTAAGGACGGTTACGTTGACGGCGTGAATACCTTTGACGCCAAGAACGACCGCGGCTACGAGTGGTGGACTTCCGCCGACGGCGGACGCCTCGTCGTGGAAGATCCGGAATACTGCGCGCAGGTTTCCTTTGACCTGGGCGACTGGATCGACATGATCGTCGGCAGCAAGTAAGCAAATACCCTGAATTTTGAACTCAGCGTGCGAGGGGCATGAAGCGTTTCATGCCCCTCGCGTGGTACAGGGGGAATATCATGCAGCAAACGGCAAAAATGAGCGGGGCGCGGGTTTGGCTCAACAAGATGAAAACCACGTTCTCCAAGCCGCAGAACGCTATCCTGCTGGCATTGGGCATCCTGCTCACATTTTCAACCATCGCGCCGATGATTTCCATCGCGCTGGATACCGTAACCGTTCACGTTGGCTCGGTGGACAGCCATTACACCGGACTGAAGGAAGGTTACACGCTTTATAACTGGCAGGATTTGTTTACCGGCAGGCTGGCGAAGGTCAACCTGTGGACGCCGCTGCTGAATTCAGTCCTGCTGTCCGTCTTTTCCTGTGTGGGCGCAATCGTCTACGGCGGTCTGTTCGCCTATCTGGTCACGCGGACGAACATGCGCTGTAAAAAGTATCTCAGCTCCATTTTTATCTTCCCATATATCATGCCCCAGTGGACGCTGGCGGTCATTTGGCAGAATCTGTTTGATTCCAACCTCGTCACAGGCACATCGGACGGACTGCTCGCCGCGCTGTTCGGCATAAGGATGCCGCTGTGGTGGTGTCAGGGCATGTTCCCCAGCGTGATGGTGCTTTCGCTGCACTATGCGCCGTTTGCGTACATCCTTATCGGCGGCATCTTCCGCAACATGGACGCAAACCTTGAGGAAGCGGCGACCATCATGGGTACGCCGCGGCTGAAGATATTCGCCCGCGTGACGCTTCCGCTGGTCAAGCCTGCCGTACTCAGCACGGTGCTGCTGGTTTTCTCCAGCGCGATGGGCTCCTATCCGGTTCCGCATTACCTGAACCTGACGACCCTTTGCACCAAGTATGTACAGATGGGTGAGAAGCGTGCGGGCGAAGCGAGCATTCTGGCGGTCATCATGATTCTGTTCGGCGTGCTGATTCTGATTGTCAACCAGAGAACAACCTCCGGCAGACAGAGCTACACGACCGTTACCGGTAAATCCGGTCAGATTTCGCTGGTCAACCTCGGCAAGGCTGGACGCTGCGTGGTCGCGGCTATCTTCTGCGTGGCCACGTTCTTTACCGGTATCCTGCCGATTATCCTGTTCGCCATCGAAACGTTCCTGCCGAACCCGGGTGATTACAGCTTTATCCGCAACGGAGCAGCCGGAAACCTGACGACGAAGTGGTGGATGACAAGCGAAAACATCACGGAGAACGGCATGTACGGTCAAAAGGGTATTCTCTTTAACGAAGCCATCTGGGGCGCGTTTAAGGGAACGCTTATTGTCGCCGTATGCTGTGCGCTGCTCGCCGGTACGATTGGCCTGCTGGTTGGCTACTGCGTCAGCAAAAACCGCCGCAGCAAATGGGCGGCTTATGTCAACAACATGGCGTTCCTGCCGTATCTGATGCCCTCGCTGGCGGTCGGCGTCGCGTTCTTCGTATTCGGCTCCTCCATGGGTATCTTCAATACCTATCTGCTGCTTGTGCTTGCCGGCACGGTGAAGTATATCCCGTTTGCCAGCCGCAGCGCGCTCAGCTCGATGATGCAGCTATCCGGTGAAATCGAGGAGGCGGCAATCATTCAGGATATCCCGTGGCATAAGCGCATGCTCAACATCATCATCCCGATTCAGAAAAGCTCGATTATGAGCGGCTATCTGCTGCCGTTCATCACCTGCGTGCGTGAGCTGACGCTGTTCATGCTCCTCTGCTCGCAGACGAAGATTATCACGACGATGTTGGATTATTTCGACGAGATGGGTCTGTATGCGTTTTCAAGCGGCATCAACCTGATTTTGATTGTGTTCATCCTGATTTGCAACGCGCTGATTAACAAGCTGACCGGCGCAAGCCTTGACAAAGGAATTGGAGGAGAGTAAATGTCACGGATTGAATTGACCAATGTCACCAAGCGCTGGGGTCAGTTTTACGCGGTCGATAACCTCAGCATGGTCATTGAGGATAACGCTTTCGTTACGCTGCTGGGTCCGTCCGGATGCGGAAAAACGACGACTCTGCGCATGATTGCAGGTCTTGAAACGCCGACCAGCGGCAGGATTACCATTGACGGTGTGCCGGTGTTTGACTCGCAGAGCGGTATCAACGTCGCGCCGAATAAGCGCAAAGTCGGTTTCCTGTTCCAGAACTACGCGCTTTGGCCGAATATGACCGTTTATCAAAACATTTCCTTCGGCTTGACGAATATCAAGGAAGAAATGGACAGCGTCAGCTTTGAAGCCCGCACAGCTGCCCGCATGATTGAGATTCTGAAAAAGCCCCAGGATGTCGTTCGCGCGATACAGGACTGCGTAGACAAGAAAAAGAAGCTCAGCACCGAGAAGGTGCAGCTGCGCCTGATTGACCTGTATGAAATCAGCCAGTTTACAGCAAAAACCATCATGGCAATGAAGCTGCACGAAGCGAACGACGTAAACGCCGCGGCAGCTCAGGAAATCAAGAAGCTAGAGGACAAAATCGCCGCGGAGAAGGCGAAAGCCGAGAAGAACG